>DAHUXL010000209.1 GCA_027307195.1 Rhodanobacter sp.
CCTCAATATCGCGAACTGGATCCCCGACGAATTCATGCGTCGGGTCGTGAGCGATGGCGACTGGTCGCTGTTCGATCCGAAGGTGGTGCCGCACTTCGTCGACAGCTGGGGCGAGACGTTCGTCCGCAGCTATCGCGAAGCCGAAGCGAACGGTCTCGCCGTGAAGACGGTGAAGGCACGCGAGTTGTACGCCCGCATGATGCGCACACTGGCGCAGACCGGCAACGGCTGGATGACGTTCAAGGACCGCTGCAACGCCACCAGCAACCAGACGGCCCATACCGACAACGTGATCCACCTGTCCAACCTGTGCACCGAGATCCTCGAAGTGAGCTCGGCCAGCGAGACGGCCGTGTGCAATCTGGGCTCGATCAATCTGGCGAGGCACGTCACCGATGGTGCGTTCGACTTCGAGCAGCTCGCCTCGACCGTGCGCACCGCCGTGCGCCAGCTCAACCGGGTGATCGATCTCAACTTCTATCCGATCGACACCGCACGCACCGCCAACATGAAGTGGCGTCCGGTCGGTCTCGGCGTGATGGGCCTGCAGGACGTGTTCTTCAAGCTGCGGCTGCCGTTCGATTCGACGGAAGCACTGGCACTGTCAACCCGGATCGCCGAGGAGATCTATTTCCACGCGCTGTCGATGTCGACCGGGCTGGCCGAAGTCGACGGCGCGCATCCGGGTTTCGCCGAGAGCCGTGCGGCGAATGGCGAACTGCAGTTCGATTACTGGTCGAATGCTTCCTGTCACGACAATGCACGCTGGAATGCCTTGCGCGAACGCATCAAGCAACACGGCCTGCGCAATTCGCTGCTGATCGCGATTGCGCCAACCGCGACGATCGCCTCGATCGCCGGCTGCTACGAATGCATCGAGCCGCAGGTCAGCAATCTGTTCAAGCGCGAGACGCTGTCCGGCGATTTCCTGCAGGTCAATCGTTACCTCGCCGACGAACTCAAGACACTTGGCTTGTGGACATCCGAAATCCGCGACGCAATCAAGCTGGCAGAAGGTTCGATCCAGGACATCGGCGTGATCCCGGAACGCCTGCGCACGATCTACCGCACCGTGTGGGAGTTGCCGCAGAAGGCACTGATCGAACTGGCCGCCGCACGTGGTGCGTACATCGACCAGAGCCAGTCGCTGAACCTGTTCATGGAAAACCCGAACATCGGCCAGCTCAGCTCGATGTACATGTACGCATGGAAGGCCGGCATCAAGACGACGTACTACCTGCGCTCGCGCCCAGCCACCAGGATCACCAAGACCACGGTGACGGCGGACAGGACCGTGCTCGTCGTGGATCAGGCGCAGGCGAACGCCACGGTGTTCTGCTCGCTGGAAAATCCCGAGTACTGCGAAGCCTGTCAGTAAGTCCATAAGCTCCTCCCCCTGCATGCAGGGGGAGGTTGGGAGGGGGTTGCCCAAGCTTGCCAGAAGATCAAGAGCAACCCCACCCCAGCCCTCCCCTGCACAGCAGGGGAGGGTGTTATTTCTCACCAAAGGAGCGCCATGTCCGCCCAACTCATCCGCAACGCCCACATCCTCGACCCGGGCTTCGAACTCACCCTGCGCCCGATGCGTTACCCGGGTTTCTACGAGATGTACCGCAACGCGATCAAGAACACCTGGACCATTGAGGAGGTGGATTTTTCGATGGACACGCGTGACCTCAGCGCGAAGATGTCCGCCGCCGACCGCCACCTGATCCAGCGGCTGGTGGCGTTCTTCGCCACCGGCGACACCATCGTGTCGAACAACCTGGTGCTGAACCTGTACCAGCACATCAACGCGCCCGAGGCGCGCATGTACCTGTCGCGCCAGCTGTACGAGGAAGCGCTGCACGTGCAGTTCTACCTCACCCTGCTCGACACTTACATCCCCGATCCGGCCGAACGCAACGGTGCATTCGCGGCGATCGAGACGATTCCGTCGATCCGGCAGAAGGGCGCGTTCTGCTTCAAGTGGATCGATTCGATCCAGGGGCTTCGCCGGCTGGAAACGCGTGAGCATCGTCGCCAGTTCCTGCTCAACCTGATCTGCTTCGCCGCCTGCATCGAAGGGCTGTTCTTCTACGCCGCGTTCGCCTATGTCTACTACCTGCGCTCACGCGGCCTGCTGCACGGCCTCGCGGCCGGCACCAACTGGGTGTTCCGCGACGAAAGCGGGCACATGGCCTTCGCGTTCGAGGTCGTGCGTACCGTGCGCGAGCAGGAGCCGGACCTTTTCGACGACGCCATGCGCGCGCAGGTCGAGGAAATGATGGAAGACGCGATCGCCTGCGAAACCCAGTTCGCCGAAGACGTGCTCGCCGGCGGTGTGGTCGGCATGTCGGTGAAGGACATGCGCCAGTACCTCGAATACTGCGCCGACCAGCGCCTGGCCCAGCTCGACATGCCGAGGAAATACGGCGCGAAGAACCCGTTCGACTTCATGGACCTGCAGGACGTGCAGGAAGTGACCAACTTCTTCGAGCGCCGCGTGTCGGCATATCAGGTCGGCGTGCAGGGCGAAGTGGCGTTCGACATGGCGTTCTGAGTCGAGAGTCACCAACAGGCGCGCTGGTTCACGGAATGCCACACCTCTCCCGACCGATCATGCTACCGCGGTCGGGAGCCATTCGGTTGTCATGAAAACCAGTCTAGAATCCCGGCTTGGCTCGAAGGTTGTCGGTTGTCCATCGCCGCTGCCGGTCGACTGCCAACGGGGAATGCATCGACGATCCGGTTCATGGGGCAAGGCGCCGGATGGATTTCTCGTGCGAGAGGGTGCCCCCGTACCGTCACCATATCAAGGATCCTAGATGACAAATTCAATCCGCATGCGGGCACTGCCGATCGCCATCGCCGCATTGCTCGCCATGGCACCGCTTGCTGCGCAGAACGTCACCACATCCGGCGTCAGCGGTCGCGTGCTGGACGCCCAGGGCCAGCCGGTCGCCGGTGCCACGGTGACCATCCTGCATGAACCCTCCGGCACCTCCAAGACGGTAACCACGGATGCCGACGGCCGCTACGCGGCGCAAGGCCTGCGCGTCGGTGGCCCGTTCGATATCAGGGTCAGCAAGGCCGGTGCGGCCGCCGTCGAGCAGGGCAATGTCTATCTGCAATTGGGCCAGCCTTCCTCGATCAACCTCAGCATGGGTGCCAGCGCGGAGAACGCGAAGGACCTGGCCGGCGTCACCGTGAGTGCCTCGTCGCTGGCGCAGACGTTCTCCTCGGACAACAAAGGGCTGTCGACCAACATCTCGCAGCGGCAGCTGCAGGCCACGCCGCAGGGAAACCGCTCGATCGATGATGTGGCGCGGCTGGATCCGCGCATCACCGTGCTCGACCAGGGCGTGGGCGCGATCTCCGCCAATGGCATGAACAACCGCTACAACAACATCAGCGTCGATGGCGTGACCCAGGGCGATCCGTTCGGCCTCAATGCCAACGGCCTGCCGTACCAGAAGGCGCCGATCTCGCCGGAGACCATCGCCGAATACAACATCTCCACCGCCAACTTCGACGTCATCTCCGACACCGTCGGCGCCGACATCAACGCGGTAACCAAATCGGGCACCAACCAGTTCCACGGCTCGGTGTATTACGCCTACCGCAACGCCAACCACCTGGTTGGCGATGCCGGCTGGCTGCCCAGCACTGACCACGGCTACCAGTACCACGGCTACGGCAAGGACTGGACCGGTGGTTTCAACGTCGGCGGCCCGATCATCAAGGACAAGCTGTTCTTCTTCGTCTCCGCCGAACACGAGAAGACCACCGGCATCGGCGCCGATTCGGCCAACGGCCTGGATTATTCGCTGGGCCAGGGTCCCTCGACCAGCAACAAGGTGTCGCCGGGCGACCTGCAGAAGGTGATCGACGCGGCCAAGCAGCTCGGCCTCACCCCCGGCAATTTCGGTGGCCCGACCGGCCTGACCTACGACGACAAGCGCTACCTCGGCAAGATCGACTGGAACATCAGCAACGACCACCGCGCCAGCTTCACCTACCAGAACACCAAGGAGCTGTTGCCCGCGGTGGGCGGCAACAGTCCGAACAGCGTGGGCCTGACCAGCTACACCTATACCAAGACGATCACCACCAACAACTACGTCGCCCACGTATTCGACGACTGGACCGACAACTTCTCCACCGAGGCCAAGATCGGCTTCCAGAAGTATGTGCAGGACACTGCGGCACCCTGGAAGCAGCCGGCAGTGAACGTGAACCTTGCAGCGGACGGCAAGGGTCCGTCGATCAATCTCGGTGAGGAACAGTTCCGCCACTACAACCACATCGACACCAAGAAGCTCAACGTCTTCCTCGCCGGCACGTACATCCTCGGCGACCACACGATCAAGGGCGGCATCGACTACCAGCGCAACAAGATCAACAACCTGTTCGGCCAGACCGAATTCGGCCAGTACAACTTCTGGGGCATCGCCAACTTCCTGTCCGGCAACTACAACAAGTACGTGCTGTATCACCCGGCGCCGGGCCACGTGCTCGCCGACATCGCCGGCAAGTGGACCTACAGCCAGTACAGTCCGTTCCTGCAGGACACCTGGCAGGTCGATAACCAGCTGTCGGTGCAGTACGGCGTGCGTGTGGACATTCCGCATTCCAGTGCCGAGCCGGCGTACAACGCGGGCTTCACGCAGGCGTTCGGCTACCCGAACAACTACACGGTAGGTTCGAGCAACCGCGTGGTCGAACCGCGGCTGTCGTTCAACTATGCGTTCGACAGCAGTTACAAGACCCAGCTGCGCGGCGGTGTCGGCCTGTTCCAGACCTCGCCGCCGACGGTGTGGATGACCAACCCGTTCCAGAATAACGGCGTCACGCTGACCTCGTACACCTCGTTCAATCCGGCCAGCGCTCCGTTCAGCCCGGACCCGCTCCATCAGAACATTCCGGCCGGTGGTGGCGCTGGCTCGATCGATACCATCGCCAGGAATTTCCACCTGCCGACCGTCTGGAAGGCCAGCCTTGCGCTGGATCGCGAACTGCCGTGGTGGGGCCTGGTGGCCTCGGCCGAGTACGAGCACATCAAGGTACGCGACGGCATCCTGTACCAGGCGATCAACTTCGGCGCACCGACCGGCACGCTGCCGGACGGCCGCCTGCAGTTCTGGAAGACGCCGGGCGAGGCGCCAAAGACGGCCGATGCGCTGGCCAACCAGAACCGCGCGTTCAGCACCGCGTCGACCCTGCTCACCAACACGCACAAGGGCAAGTCGGACAGCTTCACCATGGCATTGAGCAAGCCATTCTCGGACGGCTTCACCGGCAACGTCAGCCTGACCTTCAATCACGCCACCGACGTCGATCCCGGCACCGACACCATCGCCTACAACGGCTACCAGCGCGTGGCACGACTGAATCCCAACGCGGACGTCGCCGCCACATCCAACTACAGCATCGCCAAGAGCTTCAAGGCGTCGCTGACCTGGCAGCACAACTTCTTCGGCGACTACCGCAGCCAGGTGTCGATGTTCTACAACGGCCGCACCGGCAATCCCTACACCTGGGTATTCAGCAACGACGCCAACGGCGACAGCATCGCCGGCTGGGACCCGGCCTACATTCCATCGGCCAACGACCCGAAGGTGGCGTATGCCGCGGGTACCAGCGCGCAGGTCATCCAGCAGTTCCAGAACTTCCTGGCCAGCGATTCCTACCTGCGCGACCACCGCGGGCAGGTTGCCAGCCGCAACGGCGACCGCACCGGGTGGGTCAACACGCTCGACATGAGTTTCTCGCAGGAGGTGCCCGGCATCTTCAAGGGCAACAAGGGCGAGTTGCGGCTGGACGTGTACAACTTCCTCAACCTGATGAACAAGGATTGGGGCAGGTCGAGCAACACCGGCATCTACCCCACGCGCACACTGGCCAGCTACGCCGGCGTGAATGCGCAGGGTCAGTACGTCTATTCGCTGCCCACCGACAAGAGTGGCAACTACCAGCCGCAGCAGTTGCAGGTCTACGACGGCGGCTTCTATGACCCCAGCCGCGTGGTATCACGCTGGTCGGCGATGCTGACGCTGCGATATACGTTCTGATCGACCGATCGCTCAGTGGCATCCAGAGAAAGACCGGCGCTTCATGGCGCCGGTTTTTTTTGCGTTCCTATCCGTACAGTGCATTGCCGGCGACCTGTTGACTACAGGTGTAGTCAAGGTGTATCGTGACTACACCTGTAGTCACGAAGTACTCCGGCCATGTCCAAACCCTCGATCGGCGATCAGGAGCTTTCACTCCTTCATTACCTGGCCGAAAACGGCGGTGCCTCCGTCGGTGAGGTCGCCAGCGGCTTCGGCGAGCCGCGCGGGCTCGCCCGCTCCACTGTGCTGACCATGATGGAACGCCTGCGCAGCAAGGGCTATCTGAAGCGTCGGCAACTGCGCGGCATGTTTCGCTACAGCACCGCGACCGGACCGAAGGAGGCGATGCGCAGCGCGGTGGGCAGTTTCGTCGAGAAGACGCTGAGTGGTTCGGTCTCGCCGTTCGTCGCCTGGATGTCGGAGCATGCCGAGGTCAGCGAGACCGAGCTGGCCGAACTCGAGGCGCTGGTCGCGCAGTTGCAGACCCGGCGCAAGGAGTCCTGAGATGGCATCGCTGACTGTCCTGCTCGATACCCTGCTGATCCGGCTGGCCTGGACTTCGGCCCAGGCCGTGCTTCTGATCGGTGCCGTCTGGCTGATCGGCCGCCTGCTGCCGCAACTTCCGTCCGCGTTGCGTT
Organism: Rhodanobacter sp.; assembly: GCA_027307195.1. GTDB lineage: Bacteria > Pseudomonadota > Gammaproteobacteria > Xanthomonadales > Rhodanobacteraceae > Rhodanobacter. The sequence goes on from DAHUXL010000209.1 coordinate 6,734, forward strand.
GCACGCTGTGGTGGCTGGTCGGCCTGCAGCTGATTCTCGGGCTGTGCTGGAGCTCGCCATTGCAATTGCGCGTACTGGCTCCGACAGCGCAGATCGCGACCGTTGCACAAGATCACGCCGTCTTGCCAGTCGTTGCCATCGCGAATGCCGTGCCCGTGACCCGCGTGGTATCCGAACCGGTGCAGTCATTGCCGGCCGCGTGGTATTCGCACTGGCGGCTGATCCTGATTTCGTTGTGGCTGGCCGCCGTGCTCGTGCAGCTGCTCATCGCGAGCAGGCAGTGGCGCAGCGCGCGCCGCGTGCTGCGCCACTCGCAACCGTTGACCGATGATTCGCTGCGCGCCGTCTGCGCGGAACAGGTCCGCCGGCTTGGTCTGCGTCGCGTGCCGCAGCTGCGTGTTTCCGCGGCGATCAGTTCGCCGCAGGTCACCGGCCTGTGGCGCACGACTGTGCTGCTGCCGGCCGATCAGCGGCTGACGCTGACTGAATCGGCGATGGCGATGGCCCACGAGCTGGCGCATCTGCGTCGCGGCGACCTGTGGCTTGGCTGGATCCCCGCCATTGCGCAGCGGCTGTTCTTCTTTCATCCACTGGTGGCGTGGGCGGTGCGCGAGTACGCGCTGAGCCGCGAGGCCGCCTGCGATGCGCAGGTACTGCAGCAGACCGGCACGATGCCGCAGGCCTACGGCCTTCTGCTGCTGCGCCTGGGCGTTGCCCACCCGATGCACTCCGGCCTGGCCGGAGCTTCGCCATCGTTCCATAACCTGAAGAGGCGACTGACCATGTTGCAACAGTCCGACAACCTGTCCCGCCGGCACGCACGCGGATGGCCACTGATCGTCCTGATCGTGCTGGCTGGCGTGCTGCCTTGGCGCGTCACCGCGAGCTCGCCGCAGACAGCGGCATCAACACACGCGACCCCCAGCGTCCTCGCGCCACTTGCGCCGCTTGCGCCGTTGCCACCATTGCCGCCTTCACCACCGCCACCGCTTCCACCGGCTCCGCCACCGCCGCCGCTTCCTCCAACCCCACCACCACCGCCGCCGAATCCCGGAAACAGCTTTTCGGCGCGGCATGTCGATATCGACACCTATGCGAACGCCCGCAACGGCTTCGCCCTGATCGACGACGATGCAGTCACCATCAGCGGTTCGGGGAACGACCTCAAGACCGTGGAACAGCTGCGCAAGACCCACACGCCGATGCTGTGGTTTCGCCGCGGCGGCAAGGCCTATCTGGTGCGTGACAGCGCGTATATTCAGCGCGCCAAGGCGATCTATGCACCGGTGACGGCGCTGGGCAAGCAGCAGGGCGCGCTGGGCGGCGAACAGGGCCGGCTCGGAGGTTTGCAGGGCGGCCTTGGTGCGCGTCAGGGTGCGCTGGGATCGCAGCAGGGGCAGCTCGCCAGCCAGCGAGCGAAGCTGGCCAGTGAACAGGCCGCGCTGAACGGACAAGCCAGCAACGACAAACGTCAGGCAGAGCTCGACGCCAGGCAGGCAACGCTGCAGTCGCGTGAAGACGAACTCGGCCGGCAACAAGATGATCTTGGGCGGCAGCAAGAGGTACTGGGCAAGCAGCAGGAAGCGCTTGGCGCCAAACAGGAAGCACTCGGCCAACGCCAGGAGCAGGCTACCGCGCAGGCCAATCAGCAGATCGGCAAACTGCTCGACGAAGCAGTGGCCAAGGGTGCCGCGCAAGTCATCAATCCCCGCTGAACGAAATGGCCCGGTCAGCGGGTAATGCCTGACCGGGCCATTCCTTTACCACGGACTCGGGATGATCGCCGGATCTGACGAACCCGATCCCTGCATCACGCCCCGAATTTGCAGCCATCCGCTCTTCCGTGGAAGAGCGGATCAAGCTCAGTCCTTCGGCACCTTCATCTCGTACTCGCGCGGCGGTGTGTCGCCAGCAAGGTTGCGCACGAAGTAGTCCCAGCGCCGCCGGGCCACGTACGACGTGGCCTTGCCGTAGCCGTGGTGAGCGTTGGGAATCAGCAGCAGGTCGAAGTCCTTGTTCGCCTTGATCAGCGCATCGACCACCAGCAAGGTGTTCGAGGTCGGCACGTTGTCATCCATGGTGCCGTGGGTCAGCATCAGGTGACCTTTGAGGTTCTTCGCCATGCTCTGGTTGGCCTGGTCGTCGTAGTTGGTCGTGCCATCCTTGTTCGTGACCAGCAGGCCCTGCCATTTCTCGGCCCAGTCATCCTCATAGTTGCGGTTGTCGTGGTTGCCGCTCTCGGCCCAGCCGACCTTGAAGAAATCGGGATAGCGGAACATCGCGTCGGCAGTGGTGTTGCCGCCGCCGGAGTGGCCCCAGATACCGACGCGATCGAGGTCGATCCACGGGTAGCGCTTGGCCAGCTCCTTCAGCCCGGCGATCTGGTCAGGCAGCGTGTTGTCGCCGATGTTGCCGAAGTAGGCATCGTGGAACGCCTTCGAGCGCCACGGCGTACCCATGCCGTCGATCGCCACGACGATGAAGCCCAACTCGGCCAGCGACTGATTGTCACCGCGCGAGGGCAGGAAGCTGCGCCCGCGCACCGAACCGGTCTGCGGACCCGGGTAGACGTAGTCGACGATCGGGTATTTCTTCGAGGCGTCGAAATTCGTCGGCTTGAACAGCATGCCGTACAGATCGGTCTTGCCATCACGCGCCTTCACCACGATCGGCGTCGGCGGCACCCAGCCGCTGGCGACCAGTCGGCTGATGTCGGCCTTGGCCACCTGCGCCACGGTGTGCCCGTCCTGCGCATGGCGCAGCACGGTTACCGGCGGCTCCGTCGGGGTGGAATACGCATCGACGAACAGACGTCCATCCGGCGACAGCGCCACAGTGTGATCGGCCGCCGCCGGCGTCAGCAGGGTCGGCTTGCCGCCGTCGAGGCTGACTTTGTAGAACTGCTGGTAGTAGGGATTGACGCCCGGCTCGCGGCCGACCCCGCGGAACCACAGCGTGCGCGTCTTCGGATCCACCTTCAGCACCTGGGTGACGTTGCCGTCGCCAGTGGTGATCGCGCGCTTGAGCTTGCCGGTATTGAGGTCGTACAGGTACAGCTGGCCCCAGTTGGTGCGCTCGGAGAACCAGATCGCCTCGTGGCTCTCCGGCAGGTAGAACCAGTTGACCTGGTCGTTGCCACTTTCGTAGTAGGTCTTGACGCTTTCCTCGAACACGGTGCGCACCGCACCATTCTTCGCATCGGCGATGCGGAACCATTCGTGCTTGTGGTCGCGCGAGGTGGACACGAAGGCCAGCGTCTTGCCGTCCGGCGCCCACTTCACGTCGTCCCAGCCGCCATCGGGGCCGCAGCTGACGTCGTCGCAAAGAGTCGAACGATGCTGGTCCGCCGGCATCTTCAACCGCACCACCTGATGACTCGGCACGTCGATGATGACGCGCTCGATCATGGTCACGTCCTTGTCCCCGACCAGCGGATACTTCCACGCCTCCAGCTTCGGGTGACCGACGTTGGTGCTGATCATGTACATGTCGCCGGTCTTGCGCTGGTCCTGCTGGAACGTGGCGATCTGCGTCGAATCCGGCGACCACACCAGAATCGCGTTGTCGGTGTGCTTCCAGCCCGCGTTGTCGGTGGCGTAGCCGAAGTTCTCCACGCCATCGCTGGTGAGCTGCGTTTCTCTGCCGCTGGCGACGTCGCGCAGCCACAGGTTCCAGTGGCGGATAAACGCTTCGGTCTTCTTGTCCGGCGACAGCACGCCGGGCTCGTTGCCATGCTCCGTCTTGCCGTCCGTCTTCGCGCCGCTGCCGGCGGTGCAGATGCCGGCGGCTTGCAGGTCGCACAGATAGTGCGCATCCCTGACCGCGATATCGGCACGGCCATCTGGCATCACGCTGTAGCCGGTGATCGGCAGTTTCTTCGCGTCGACCGGCTTGCCGGTGACCTTGCCCAGCGCGGCAGCGAGCTTGACCTGATCGAACAGTGGCGCGACCTTGCCGCTGGCCGCGTCCATCTGCACGAAATGGTCGCCGTTGCTGTCGTGATCGCGATACCAGAAGTGGCCGTCGTCCAGCCAGTTCACCTTCTGCACCGCGTGGTCGACCAGCGGCATGGTGTTGTAGATGGCGAAGCGCTCCGCGCGCGCGTAGTCCTCCGTCCCCAGGGTGCGCCCCTGCGCGGCCACGGCCGTCGACAGCAGACCCAAGATCACTGCGCCGAACAGACGCGATTTGCCGATCACCACATGCATATCCTGACCTCCACGAGAACTGGGTGGCGCAACCGCTGACGGTCGCGTTGACGCACAACCGCCTGATGCTAGCGCGATATCGCGCCGCCCTCCCTGTGCCAAAGGTACATGCACCCCGCAGCCGGGCCGGTTGGCGGCAAATGGCGCGCCAGCGCCGAAATTCGCTGGCGGATGGCGCGACACGGTCATTTCCCCCTTTGCCCGGTGACCCGTGGCGACCCCTCCGATCACCTCGGCGCGCCGTTCGGTGGCCATGCCCGGCCTGATGTGACCGGCCGAGCACCCGGGCCGGCCGTTGCTTGACGTGCATGCGGCAGCCATCGCACGCTGCGCACTCCGTCTCCCGGAGTCGCCGTCATGCCGCAGCGTCTCAGAGTTATCGGCAATTACATCTCGCCGTATGTGCGCAAGGTGCTGGCATGCCTGGAGCTGAAAGGGCTCGACTACGAGATCGACCCGATCGCACCGTTCGTCGGCAACGATGAATTCGCCCGGATCAGCCCGCTGCGGCGCATCCCGGTACTGGTCGACGGCGAACTGGTGCTCAACGATTCCTCGGTGATCTGCCAGTACCTGGAAGACCGGCACCCCACGCCGGCCATTTATCCGCGCGACATCGCCGACCGCGCGAAAGCACGCTGGCTGGAGGAATACGCCGACACGCGGCTGGCCGATGGCCTGATCTGGCGGCTGTTCCACCAACTGGCGATCAAACGCCATGTCTTCGGCGAAGCGGCCAACGAGACCGTGGTACAGCATGCGCGCGAGGTGGAAATTCCCGCCGCGCTGGATTACATCGAACATCAGTTGCCGGATGACGGCTTCGCATTCGGCGCGCTGTCGATCGCCGACATCAGCATCGCCAGCTTTTTCCGCACCGCCTCGTTCGTACGCTACGAGATCGACGCCGTACGCTGGCCGCACAGCGCCGCACTCGTCGCGCAAGTGCAGGCGCTGGCGGTATTCCAGAAACTCGCCCGCTTCGAGGACTGCATGCTGCGCCTGCCGCTGGCCGAGCAGCGTGCAGCGCTGATCACTGCCGGCGCACCGCTGACCAGCGATACGCTGGGCACCAGCGCGCCGCGCCCGGGGCCGCCGCGCGCGTCGTGACACCCACGCGTCAGCGCTGGCCAGCAGTCAGCTCGACCAGCCAGTCGATGAACACGCGCAACCGCGCCGGCATCTGCCGCTGCTGTGGATACAGCACGGTCATCGGCAACGACGGTGGCCGATAGGCCGGCAGGATCTCGCGCAGTTTTCCATGCTTCAGCCCCTCGGCGATGCGGTAGCGCGTCATCTGCGCGATGCCCAGGCCCGCTTCGCAGCAACCGAGGTAGGCATCGATGCCGCTGACGGTGACGCGTCCCGGCAGGATCACTTCGCGCCGTCTGCGGCCGACCATGAATTCCAGCGGCTCGGCGCGACGCGTCGTCGGCGAGGACCAGTTCACCGCGACATGGCCGTCGTGCAGCGCGGCCAGCGAATCGGGCATGCCGTGCCGGCGCACATAGTCCACGCTGGCCACGCTGACCTGTTCCAGCATCGCCACGCGACGGCCGACCATGCCGGAGTCGCCCAGCTCGCCGATGCGCAGCACGCAGTCCACGCCTTCCCGCACCAGGTCGACGAAGCGGTCGCCGGTACCGATGTCCAGCTCGATCAGCGGAAAGCGCGCGAAGAAATCCGGCAATGCGGGAATCACCAGCAGTCGCGCCAGCGACGCTGGAAGATCGACGCGCAGGCGGCCCTTCGGCTGCACCGCCGCCTCGCGGAAATCGGCCTCGACCTCGTCCATGTCGCCCAGCAGGCGCACGCAGTGGCCGTAATACACCTCGCCATCGCGGGTGGTGCGCACGCGCCGGGTGGTTCGCTGCAATAGCTGCGCGCCGAGCCGGGCTTCCAGCCGTTTGATTGCATGCGTGACGGTGGCGCGCGGCAGATCCAGATCGTCCGCGGCGGCAGTGAAACTGCCCAGCTCGACGATCCGCGTATACAGCCGCATCGCTTCAAGACGGTCCATGGCTATTGTTGCCGATGATTGAATAGTGATGGCCATTATTGAGTATTTATCCGAGCATGGGCATGTCGCACCATGCTCTCGCCCTCACCACGGAACCACGACCATGCAGACCCGCATCCTCGGCCGCCACGGCCCGAACGTTTCCGCCCTCGGCCTCGGCTGCATGGGCATGAGTGACTTCTACGGCCAGCGCGACGACGCCGAATCGATCGCCACCATCCGGCACGCGCTGGACCGCGGCCTCAACCTGCTCGATACCGCCGACATGTACGGCCCGTTCACCAACGAGGAACTGGTCGGCAACGCAATCAAGGGCCGTCGCGACCAGGCCTTCATCGCCACCAAGTTCGGCATCGTGCGCGATGCCGGCGATCCGACCCGGCGCGGCATCAGCGGCCGCCCGGAGTACGTGCGGGCCGCCTGCGAGGCGAGCCTGAAGCGGCTCGGCATCGAGACCATCGACCTGTACTACCAGCACCGGGTCGATCCGCAGGTCGCGATCGAGGAGACCGTGGGTGCGATGGCCGAACTGGTGCAGGGCGGCAAGGTGCGTCATCTCGGCCTGTCCGAAGCGTCCGGCGCCACGCTGGAGCGTGCCCATGCCGTGCATCCGATCGCCGCGCTGCAAAGCGAGTTCTCGCTGTGGACGCGCGACCCCGAGCAGAACGGCATGCTGGCCGCCTGCCGCAAGCTCGGCGTGAGCCTGGTCGCCTATTCGCCGCTGGGTCGCGGCTTCCTCACCGGCGCGATCCGTTCACCGGAGGATTTCGAGGCCGACGATTACCGTCGCGGCAACCCGCGCTTCCAGGGCGAGAACTTTGCCCGCAATCTGCAGCTGGTCGAACAGGTGAAAGCGCTCGCCGCCGACAAGGGCTGCTCACCGGCACAGCTGGCGCTCGCCTGGGTGTTGGCACAGGGCACCGAGGTGCTGGCGATTCCCGGCACCAAGCGCCGCTCGCGATTGGACGAGAATCTTGGTGCGCTGGATGTGCGGCTCAGCGCCGCCGAGCTCGCGGCGATCGACGCGGTGTTCCCGCCCGATGCGGCGGCCGGCACGCGCTACGCCGCCGCGATGATGCACATGGTCAACGCGTAAACGCCTGCGCTCACGCTTCCGATGCCCCCTCCCCTGCCTGCAGGGGAGGCCAGGAACCGCTCGGCACACGATGAGATAGGCAGGACGGGCTAAAATGTGCAGCATGAGCACCCCCGAACACTCCCCGCTCGGCAAGAACACCATCTACGCCGATCGCTACGACCCGACCCTGCTGTTTGCCATCCCGCGCGCCGACAAGCGCGCGGAGATCGGCGTGGCCGAGCCGCTGCCGTTCCATGGCGTCGATATCTGGAACGCCTATGAGCTGTCGTGGCTCGACCTGCGCGGCAAGCCGGTGGTGGCGCTGGCCGAGTTCCGCGTGCCGGCGGCTTCGCCGAACATCATCGAATCGAAATCGTTCAAGCTGTACTTGAACGGCTTCGCGCAGGAACGCATCGCCGACGCGGCCACGCTTACCCGCACGTTGATGCATGACGTCTCCGCTGCGGCCGGTGCGGTAGTCGGCGTGCAGCTCGGCGAAGCGAATGCCGCGGCACTGCCGGTCACCGATCTGGACGGCCATCTGCTCGACGCGCAGGACATCGCCATCGATCACTACGGCCCACCGCAAGCCGGTTTTCTGCAGGCGGATGTCAGCGCCACACCGGTGGCGGAAACCGTGGTCTCGCACCTGCTGCGTTCGAACTGCCCGGTCACCGGCCAGCCGGACTGGGGCAGCGTGCAGATCGCCTACCGCGGCGCACCGATCGACCACGCCGGCCTGCTGCGCTACCTGGTCTCGTTCCGCGATCACAACGAATTCCACGAGCAGTGCGTGGAGCGCATCTTTGTCGATCTGATGCAGCGCTGCGCGCCACAGCAGCTGAGCGTGTGCGCGCGCTATACCCGCCGCGGCGGACTGGACATCAACCCGTTCCGCAGCACTACGCCAGCCACACCGGGCAACCCGCGCACGGTTCGCCAGTAGGCGTCCGATTGTTGGCGCGGTGGCCGCCCGGCAGGCGATGCCGCCTCCTGCGTCATGGCTGCGTGAAAGTTCAGTCGATGCCGCATTCCCCGGTAATCCACGCTTCAGATCGACAGCGCTAGCCTTCGGGCTCTGACCAAGGCGCCCGGACGGCGCTGCGGCAACGGCCATGGAAGGTAATCGCCACGTCATCGACCCTGGAGCTCACATGACACGTTCCATCCGTATCACCGCCTTATACAGCGCCAGTCTCGCCGGCCTGCTGCTGCTCAGCGCCTGCGGCAAGAACGAACCGGCCACGCCGGCCACCCCACCTGCGTCGGCCAGCACCGCGGCCAAGCCGGCGACGCCCGCACCCGCCGCAAGCGGCACGGCAGCGGCACCTGTCGGCAGCAGCACAGCAGCCAGCGCGGCACCCGCTGCCAGCGTAGCCGCGCCGGTGGCAGCAGCGCCTGCGGAAGCACCGCTGACGGTGGCCAAACTGACCCTCGGCAGCGACGTGAATGCACAGCATCAGGTGACTCGGGCCAGCAGCAGTTTCGCCCCCGACAACAAGATGATTTACGCCAGTGTTGCCACCGAAGGCCGCAGCGGCGGTGCCACGCTCAACGCCAAATGGAGCTATCTGGAAGGTCAGGGCCAGCTGGTCAGCAGCATCAGCCAGTCGATCGCGACTGACGGTCCCGCCGTCACCACGTTCAAGGTGCAGAATCCTGACCTGTGGCCCGAAGGCAAGTACCGGGTCGAGATTTCGCTCGATGGAAAATCGGTGGCCAAGCAGGATTTCGAAATCAAGAAGGGTTGATCGACCCAGCCATTGCAAACAGAAGGCGCCTGCAAGGCGCCTTTTGTCTGTCCGACTCAGCGCCCGTCCACCGCCTTGCGGCCGAGCGCCGGAGCGTCGGTGAAGAACCCGTCGATGCCGGCGTCGAGATAGGCGCGGATCTCGGCGATCGAGCCCGCCTCGTTGACCATTCGCGGATCGCCGCCCAGCCACAGGCTCCTGGGCAGAAAATGATTCTCCGGCCGGAACGTGTACGGATGCAGTTCCAGCCCGGCCGCATGCGCGTCACGCACCAGCGTCGTGGGTGCGGCAAACGTGCCGTCGTGCCGGAGCGGCACGATCGCGCGCAGGTTCGGGCCGATCGCATCCGCATACGCAGCGATATCGCGCAGACCGGCCGGGGACATCATCTGCGCATAGCTCAGCTTGCCGCCCGCTGCGGTCACGTCGTACGGCTGCTGCCCATCGTCGCCGAGCAATTGCAGCAGCCGGATGTTGGCGTGATCGCCGGCGGTGAGCTTGCCGCGCAGATATTTCAGGTTGCCGATCTCGAACGACTGGATCTCCAGCGGCGCGGCGCGTGTGTACTCATGCGCAGCCAGCGTGGCGAGCAGCGCGCCCTCCATCGGCAGGCCGAGCCGACGGAAATAGGTGCCGTGCTTGATCTCCGGAATGATGCCGATGACTCGTTCGCGTGCGACGGATTCGGCCGCGACGAAGTCGATGATCTCGGCCAACGCGGCGACAGGGAACTGCCCGTCGTACTGCGTGCTGCGCAGCTGCGGCAGCCGTTCGCGCACTCGCAGCGTCTTCAGTTCGGCCAGGGTGAAGTCCTCGCTGAACCAGCCGCTGACTTCCTCGTCGTCGATGCTCTTGCAGGTCCTGCGCGCGGCAAATTCCGGATGCACGGCAACATCGGTAGTACTGCCGATCTCGTTCTCGTGACGCGCCACCATCACGCCATCCTTCGTCATCACCAGATCCGGCTCGATGAAGTCGGCGCCGTCGGCGATCGCCCTGGCGTACGAGGCCAGCGTGTGTTCCGGCCGCAACGCACTCGCACCGCGATGGCCGATCACCAGCACCTTCGCGGCGATCGGTTTTTCAGTGGTGACGGGCATGACGATTCCCGGAAGCCTGGCGATGCTCAAGCATAGGTCATGCGCACAGCAGCGCCGGACGGCGTTTCGACAAAAGCAGGAGGTGTCACAGGAAATGGTGCGCCCGGCGGGATTCGAACCCACGACCCCTGCCTTCGGAGGGCAGTACTCTATCCAGCTGAGCTACGGGCGCATGTATGACCGCGCGCGATGCTGTGGCCGCAAGGCCGGCACCGCGGGGGAGCGCAGTATAGCCGAGTTGGCAAGGTGCGCATGTGGCGGTGATGCGATGGCCCGTCGCGAGCACCCGCCCCGCCCATCACCCTCTCGAAAGGGGATTCCGTTCGGTCACAACCCTCTCCCCGGAGGGGAGAGGGAGGAGTTGTGGCCTCAGCGTGCCTTGAGCAGCGCGGTCAGCGTGTCGGGCTTGCTGGTGTCGCGCACCAGGTGTGGGTATTTCAGACCGTCGTGATAGTCGATGCGGATGGTCTGGTAATGGTCGAAGTTCTTCACCAGCAGCTCGATCGGCTGGTTCTTGTCCTTCGCCGAAGCGGTCACCGCCTCCTTGAGCGCGTCGGCGTCGTAATCGCGACCATTGACGGCGATCACCGTCATGCTCGGCGACAGGCCGGCCTTGAACGCCGGGCCGTCCCACAGCACGTCGCCGATGCTGCCGCCCTTGCCGATGGAAACACCCAGTGAATAGGTGAGGTCGGCGCTATGCCGACGTGCCTCGATCGCCTTCACCGCGTCGGACGGCTTGTCGGTATAGACCAGCTTCCAGCCGTGCGACTCGATGCCGCCGATCAACGGGCCATGACCATCGAGGCGCATGCGCAGGTATTTCGCCCAGTCGTACGGCGCGATGCCGTTGAGCGTCTTGACCACATCCTCGAAGGTGTAGGTATTGACGTCCCACTTGCCGCTGTCCATGCCGAAGAACGCCTTGCCGAAATCGTCGATGGTCTTCTTGCCACCGCTCAGCTCACGCAGCTGGCCGTCGACATCGAGCCAGATCATCTGGCCGGCCGAGTAATAGTCCTCGCTGGCCTGGTAGTTGCGGTACGGCAACGGGCGACGCTGCGCGATGATCGGGTCGTTGGTGGTGTCCTGCACGTTGCGGAAGCTGGCCAGGCCGGGGCGGCCCTTGTCGTAGGTGGCGGCGGTGAAGGCCCACATGTCATGCGACTGATCGGTGTCCCACAGGCCCGAACGCGCGGCCATCACCTGACCCCAGAACTGGGTCTGGCCTTCGTACACCCACAGCAGGGTGTCGCTCATCGGCACGTTGAAGTTCGGCGTGGCCAGATCCGCGCCACGGCGATACTTGCCGTCCCAGGAATGGTTGAACTCGTGCGAGAACAGGTCGCGAGCCAGTGCGTTCTTCTTCCACTCGGTGAAGAAATCGGCCGAGGTGCCGTCCTCGCTGGAACGGTGATGCTCGAGGCCATTGCCGCTCATCTTCTCGCTGAGCGAGACGAGGAAGTCGTAGTGGTCGTAGTGATGCGCGCCGTACATCTTGTACATCTGCTGGACCAGGTTCTGGAACAGCTTGATCTGCTCCGGCTTGATCTCCAGGTACTTCGCGTCATCGGCAACGATGTCCATGTGCACCGGCGCCTTGGCGCCCGGATCGAGGTCGATGCGCTTGAAGTACTTGCCGGCGTAGATCGGTGAATCGACCAGATCGTCGTAGTTGATCGGCTTGAAGTTCAGCGTGTCGCCATCCTTCGAGGCCACTTCCAGCGCGGTACCTGCCTGCCAGCCGGCGGGCAGCTTCACGCTGGCTTCGGTGTTGATCTGGCGCGCGAAATAGCCGGCCGGATACATCGTCACCGAATTCCACTGCAGGTTGAGCATCTCGGGTGTCATCACCACGCGGCCCTGGCGCTGGTCCTGTGCCGAGAGGAACTGGAACTCCACCTCCACACCGCTGGCGCCCTGCGGCACGTCGACATGGAACGCGTAGACGTTGAGCGGATCGCGCGTCCACGGCAGCACCTGGCCATTCGCCTTCACCACCAGTCCAGCCATCTTGTCGATCGTGCCGTTCGGCGAGTGGTTGCCCGGCAGCCACTGCGGATACAGCAGGGTCAGCGGACCGGCCTGCACCGGAATCACCTCGTGCACGCGGAAAATACGGTGGGCCAGATCGGTGGCGTCCACATTGATCTTCAATGTGCCCTGATACGGCACATCCTGCGGCGCCGGGACATCGGCGAACGCGCTGAAACTGGCCAATCCGAAGGCGGCAGCGGCGAGGGCGGAAGCGAGACGGGTGACTTTCAATGTTTTCTCCGGGTGGGATGGGGAAGTCTGGCGGAGGTGCCGGGGTCGCGATGCGAGCCGGATGAAACCAGACGGAGTCCGGGAATCCATGCTGCTTTAAAGCTGCCGCGACATGAATCCAGGGGGTCGATGCTAGACCGGTACTGCCGCGCTTCACCCATGCCGAAGGTCACGACCGCACTTCCCTGCCGTCCCGATCTGCCCGCGAAGAGCGTCATGGCACCCATCTTGCTGGCTTCATGCCGATGACCGCACATCTGCCACCTGCCGAAACCCGTGCGCCCGATTCGTTCGAGAGCTGGCTGCATGCCAGCCATGCGGATCAACCGCAGGATTACGCCCACTATCTGGCGCGACAGATGGCGCCGATGATCCGTGCCCTGATGCTGATGGCCACCGCGGCTTTCGGGCTTGCCGTCCTCGCCAGCCATTTCCTCCGCCCGTCGTCCGTACCCTTGCCGCTGCGGCTGCTACCGGTGCCATTGCTGTTGCTGGCGGCCACGGTCGCCCGACGCGTGCAGCGACCGCGCTCGCTCAGCTTGCTGACGCTTACGTGCGTGCTGCTGCTGGAGATCGGCATCAATCTCAGCAGCATCGGTCGCCCGCAGGGTCAGCCGCTGGTGCTCCCGGGCCTGCTGCTGCCGGTGGCTTCGGCGGTGATCTGGTTCAGTCGCCGGGACTTCATCGTGGCGATGACGCTGTGTGTCGTGGGGCCGCTGCCGATGCTGCTGCTCGGCACCACCCATGGCATACAGATTTTCCAGTACTTCGTGTACATGGCGATCGCGATTTCGCTGTCGGCGGTGCTGCGCGCGTTCATGGCGCGCACGCTGTTCGCGCAGTTCCGGCTGGAACGGCAGCTGCGCGAGCAGGCCAATACGGACGGCCTGACCGGCCTGCTGCTGCGCAACCGCTTTCTCGAACTGGCCCAGCTCGCACTGGACATTCACAGCCAGCAGAAGCCGGTATGCATGCTGTTCCTTGATGCCGACCACTTCAAGCAGCTCAATGACGAGTATGGCCATGCGGCTGGCGACAACGCACTCGTCGCACTGGCCGCAGCCTTGCGCACCCAGTTGCGCCAGACCGACCTGATCGGCCGCATCGGCGGCGAGGAATTCGCGATGCTGCTGCCCGGCCTCAACCTGCAGCAGGCGCGCGAACGGGCCGAACAACTGCGGCTGGCCATCCGCACGATCAAGCGCCCCGATGGCCAGCTGACCGTCAGTATCGGCGCCGCCGAATACCGCCAGAGCGGCGAGACGGTCGATGCCTTGCTGGCGCGCGCCGATCAGGCCATGCGACAGGCCAAGCGCGGCGGACGCGACCGGATCGTCAGCGCCGTCGGCAACTGATCCCGACGGATTTCATCCGCCGCCCGGCTGCGCCAACTTGCTGTGGCGGATGCCGTACGCGAAATAGATCACGCAACCCAGCGCCATCCAGATGATGAAGCGCTCGTAGGTGATCCACGGCAGGCCGTAGATCAGCACGGCAGAAAACATGATGCCCAACGGCGCGGTGAACCACACCGCCGGTGTGCGGAAGTTGCGCTGCAGGTCGGGGCGGCGCACGCGCAGCAGCATGATCGAGCCGCAGATGATGATGAAGGCGCTCAACGTGCCGATGTTCACCAGCTCGGCCACCTCGCCGATCGGCAGCAGACCGGCGATCAGCGCGGTGAACAGGCCCAGGATGATGGTCGGCCGCGCCGGCGTGCCGAAGCGCGGGCTGACTTTCGCAAACCAGCCCGGCAACAGGCCGTCGCGCGCCAGCGCAAACCAGATCCGCGCCGCGCCCAGCATGAAGGCGAACAGCACGCTGGTGACGCCGATCACCGCGGCCGCCGCGATGATGATGCTGAGCCAGTGCAGGCCGATCGATTCGAACGCATCGGACACCGACGCATCGCCGCCGAGGTGGCTGTACGGCGTGATGCCGGTGAGCACCAGCGACACCGCGATGTACAGCACCATCGCGATCGCCAGCGACAGCAGCACCGCGCGCGGCAGGTCGCGCTGCGGATGCTTGGCCTCTTCCGCCGCCGTGGTCAGCGTGTCGTAACCGAACACCGCGAAGAACACCACACTGGCGCCGGTCAGCACGCCCTGCCAGCCAAAGTGGCCAAGCCCGGTGGTCGCATCCACGAGGCGCGCAGGAATGAACGGATGCCAGTTCGCTGTGTTGATGTAGAACACGCCCACCAGAACCACCAGCAAGACGCCGATCACCTTGATCGTCACCACCGCCGTGTTGAAGCGCGCGCCCCATTCGGTGCGCACGGTCAGCAGCACCGCCACCGCTACCGAGACGCCGGCGGCGATCACGTTGAAGCGATGGCCGTCACTTGGCGCGGTGATCGCGGTCGCACCGTGCGTACCGAAGACCTGCTGCCCAAAGAAATGTTGCATGTAGTACTGCATGGTCTGCGCACTCATGCTCTGCTGCGCCCACTCCGGCAGATGCACGCCGGCGGAGTTCAGCAGCACCTGCACATAGCCGGACCAGCCGATCGCCACCACCGCGACCACCAGCGCGTATTCCAGCAAGAGATCCCAGCCGATGACCCAGGCGACGAACTCGCCGAGCACCGCGTAGCCGTAGGTGTAGGCGCTGCCGGTGACCGGAATCAGCCCGGCGAACTCGGCGTAGCACAGCGCCGCGCAAGCGCTGCCGAGGCCCGCGATGATGAAGCTCAACGCTACCGCCGGACCGGCGTTAGTCGCCGCCTGCTGGCCGGCCAGCACGAAGATGCCGACCCCGATGATGCCGCCGATGCCGATCGCGGTGAGCTGCCACAAGCCCAGCACGCGGCGGAAATCGCCCCGCGAGCCCACCTCTGCCTGCAACTGCTCGACCGACTTGTGCCGCACCAGCTTGCTGAAGAAACTCATCGCCTGACCCCTGGAAGCAAGCGGCGATCATAGCGAATGCATCCCGGCACACACAGCGCAGTGCAACACAGGCAGCCAGAACTATGGGAGCGGCTTCAGCCGCGATGCCCTTCAATTCGCGGCTGAAGCCACCCCTGCAAAGGAAGACGGTCGTCCCAGCCACGGCAGCGCCAGCGCGCTGAGTCCGAACACCGCGGCGATGGCAAGCGCGATATGGCCATCCAGATGATCGATGCCGAACCAGCGACCCAGCAGTAGCGGCAGCAATGCCGTCAGCAGCACGCGCAAACCTTCCGCCCACAGCGCCCACGGCCGCCGTTCCATCAGCGCGCCGAGCACACTCAGGCTGGCCACCAGATAGAACGCGTAAGTCAGTAACGTCGGCAGGCTGGCGCTGCCGGCCATGCCGAGGAACTGCGTGGTCATTCCCAGCAGCAGCGCGAACTGCAGCAAGACATAGATCATCAACGCCTTCGGCACCGGTGGATCGAAGCGTTCACTGGGCATCACGAAGGGCGGCTTCGGATAGCGTGCCGCCACGTCGGCCGGCCGCCAGCCAGGCGGCTTCAGCCACAGCAGCAGCTTGTCGCGCCAGCGTTGCGCGTGCCACGCATCCACCGCCGTGTGCCAGTACACCTCGGCATTTGCCCACAGCGGATTCCAGCTGCGCAACGGCGAGCGCGTGCCGTACACCGGCGGGTCGTTGTCGTCTTCCTCGACGAAACTGCCGAACAGCCGATCCCACAGGATCAGGATGCCGCCGTAGTTGCGGTCGAGATAGCGATCGTTCACCGCGTGATGGGCGCGATGATTGGACGGCGAGCAGAACACCCGGTCGAACCAGCCGAGCCGGCCGATCTGCTCCGTATGCACCCAGAACTGGTACAGCAGGTCGATCAGCGCCACGATCACGAACACCTTGAACGGCACGCCGAGCACGGCCAGCGGCAGATAGAACAGCCAGCCCAGCAGCACGCCGCTGCCGGTCTGGCGCAGTGCGGTGGACAGGTTGTAGTGCTCGCTCTGGTGGTGCACCACGTGCGCGGCCCACAGGATGTTCACCTCGTGCCCGCAGCGGTGCAGCCAGTAGTAGCAGAAGTCGTACAGCAGCAACGCGCCGCCCCATACCCACCAACTGTCCGCCGGCAGCGCGAACAGCGCCAGGTGCTCGACGCACCACGCGTAGATGCCCAGGGTCAGGAGCTTGCTGAACACGCCCACGATCTGCGAGATCACGCCCAGCCCGATGCTGTTCATCGCGTCGTTGCTGGCATACGCGCGCCGGCCACGCAGCTTCGCCACCAGCAGCTCGATCCCGATCAGCAGGAAGAACACCGGGGTCGCCCAGGTGATGATGAGTTCCTGCGTATTCACTGCGCCGCTTCCGCCTTGATCATGGCCGCCTCGATCCGGGTGTCGTCGCGCTGCACCGAGCGCGCGATCCACCACATGGCCAGATAATACGTCGACAGCACCCACAGGCTCGACAACGGGATCGCCGCATGGAAGCGATTCCACGCCAGCAAGGTATCGCTGAGCATGAACAACATGGCGCCGATGGCCGCCCGCCGCGCGCTGCCGGCCCGTGCATCACCGTGCTGCGCAAACATCCGCGCCCGTCCCAAGGCCTGCCCGCCCATGCCGGCCAGCACCAGCACATAGACGATCACCGGCACGCGCAACGCGGCACCGATCGAACCCCACAGCAGGCACAGGTTGGCCGCGCCATAAGCGAGACTGGCGAGCAGCCACCCTGGGCGCGCGCCAAACCGACTGTCATCGAGAAAAGCGGCAATGAAGCACAGGTGGCCGCACAGGAACGCCACGAGTCCCGGCACGAACAGATCCTGCGGCAACATCAGCAACACGTCGCCCAGCAGCGAGCAGGCGATGCCGGTCAGGATCCAGCCCCGGTAACGCACCGACAGCGCGGGTTGTGCGTGCCATGCCAGCAGGAAGATCAGTGCCGTGGCCAGCGGCTTGCACAGCCAATGCAGCAGTCGCCAGCCATCGGCAACGGCAGGATCGGCCAGGATTGCACCGACGATGGCCGCCGCGGCCGCCACCGTCACGCCCATGGCCAGGCATGGGCGCGGATACGGGCGGTGCACCGTCGAACCGACCGATGGGTGAGAACTGGACATGCAAGACCCCTGCGTCAACGGACCGGCCGATCATAGTCACGGCATGCCAGCAATTCACAGCTGCCAAACCGGCGTGTCCCGGAAACAGATGCGGCGCGACCCTCCCGGGCCGCGCCGCATCTGTTTCAAACAATCCGCTCAGAGCTTCGCGTTGATATTGAAGAACCACTGCCGCGGCGCACCCGCCATCAAGGTCTGGTTCTGGCCGGTCGGGTCGGAGGCGACATAGCCGTTCGTGCCGGTGGTGGCGAAGTAATGCTTGTTGGTCAGGTTGGTCACGTTGAGGCCCAGGCTGACGTCCTTGAGCACCGAGACTGCGCCAAGATCGTAGTTCACGCCGGCATTGAGCAGCCAGTACGACGGCACCGCAGAGTCATTGATGTAGGTGATGTAGCGGCGACCGGTGTACTTGGCGTCGAGATTGGCGCTCCACGCGCCGGAGCTGTAGCTCACGTCGCTGGTGAGCATCCAGGTCGGAATACCCACCACGTACTTGCCGGCCGTGGCCACCACACCGTTGTTGAGATAGTCGTCCTGATACGTCGACTTGTCGTACGAGAGCGAGTTGAGCCAGCGCACATGCTCGATCGGTTTCCAGATCAGCGCCAGATCGAGACCGGTGCTCTTCACCGAACCGACGTTGTTGAGGATCGCCGAACAGGTGACCACGGCCGGGCACGGCGAGACCGACAGCAGGCGATTGCTGAAGCGGGTGAAGTAGGCGTCCGCGGAGGCCTCGAAGGTATCGCCATGCACCCGGTAACCGAGCTCGAAGGTTTGCGATTCCTCCGGCTTCAAGCTGCTCTTGCTGGCATTGAACGAGGCCTGCGACTGGCTGAACGGCAGGATGCCGTAGGCCGCCAGGTTCTTGCTGTAGGACGCGTAGATGTCCTGGCTGCTGTCGAGCTTGTAGTCGACGCCGGCCTGCGGCAGGAACCCTTCGTTGGCCTTCACGCGGCCGGCGGCGAGTGCGCTGGGGAACAGCGACTTGGCGGTGGTGGTCGCGTTCAACGACTTCGTGCCGAAATTCACGGTGAGACGATCATCCAGCAGGTGGATGGTGTCTTCCACGTAAGCCATGCGCGTGGTGGTGTCGTAGTTCTGGAAGAAGCCGCGCGCGAACGGCGGCTGGCTCGCGTAGAAATTGCTGAGGTAGTTGTACTGGCCGGACAGCTTGAAATAGTTGCGTTCCTGGTTGTCGTTGGCGCTTTCGCCCCATGCGCCCAGCTCGATCTCGTTGCCGCCCAGCGTGAACTGCAGCGAGCCGGTGACGCCGGTACGGTCCAGCCCGTAATCGGTCGTGCGCATCGCAATCGGCACGGTGGCCGACGACGCCACGTACGGCGTGGCCCACTGACCCTCGCCGCGATCGCCGTGGTAGTAGCTGCCCAGGTTCAGCGTGGCACCGCCACCCAGATTGAACGAGCCGCTCAGGCCGGTCAGGTTGTCGCGACGGATACCGCCACCGGCGTAATAGGTCGCGTCGACCAGGTCGTAACCCGCCGGCAGCTTGGACAGCTCGGCCGGATACGCGCCGTGGCCGTTGTAGGCATTGGCGATCTGCACCGCCTCGGCCCAGTTCGGCTGCAGGTAATCCCAGTTCCAGCCCAGTGCCTTCTGGCTGACCAGGGACAGATCCATGTAGTCGTATTCCTTGCGCCGGGAGCTGTCGACGAACAGGCTGACGCGGTTGCCATCGCCCCACTGGTACACGCCTTTCACGTTGATCTGGTCGGACTTCTGGTCGCCGTAGCCTTTCCACTTGTTGGTGTCGGCATGGTCGTAGGACGCATACATCGAGAAGCCGTGGTAATCGCCAGAGTCCGCCCGCACGAAGGTGCGATGCGTGCCATCGGACCCGATCGACTGATTGATCCGCGCACCGGCCACATTGTCCGGGTCGGCCGAGAAGAACTGGATGGTACCGCCGAGGTTGCTGCTGGCTGCGGTACCCAGCGCACCGGCACCCTGCGCCAGTTCGACGACGCTGATGTTGTCGCTGGTGATCGCCCGGGTGATCTGCAGGCCGTTGGTGACGCCGTAGCTCATGTTGCCGAGCGGGATGCCATCCAGGGTGAAGCCGAGGCGGCTCTGGTCGAAGCCGTGCAGCGTGATCTGGGTCGACCACTCGTAGGCGCCCCACGGGTCGGCCGCCTGGAAGTTCACGCCCGGCAGCTTGTCGATCGCCTTGAGCGGGCTGCTTCCCGGCGGCAGCACCTTGATGTCTTCGATGGTGACTTTCTGGATCTGGCGCGTTTCACCGGCGGCCACTACCGACACGGCTTCCATGACCTTGGCGTTGTTCACGCTGGCATCCGACACAGCATTCGCCGCGGCGGTGATCGCGGATACGGCACCGCTGCCAGTCGTGGCGGCAAGCACCACCGTGCCATGCAGCACTCCGAAAGTGGCCAGTGCAAGTGCGGTCCGGCGGATCGAAACCTTGTGTATAGACATGCAGAATCCTTCGCGCAGGCATTCGTCAGGAATGCCGGCGTCACAGGTGGCGGGGAGTCACCGGAACCCCTCCGGTGGGAGTCCGCAAAGCATGATTTGCGAATGTGATGCCGCCGTTACATCTGCATGTACGAATGCGTATGGACGTCTATTTCGTGCTGTCGCCCATGGCTGCATGCGTGGGCGGATTCCGGCTTTTCGCACTGGTCGCGACGGTGGCATCCACTTCAAGCAAGGCCTTGCCCTGCGCCTGCGGCAACTGCACGCCAAGCAGCATCGCCAGGGTAGGTGCGATATCGCGCATGTCGATCGAGCCGAGATTTCTGGCCGCCGGCACACCGTTGCCTTCAATCAGGAAGGTCGAGCGCATCTCGGGCAGCGCCGCGTCGTAACCATGCATGCCGCGGTAATGCCCGGGCGACAGCACCGGCGCATCGGGCTTGATGCCCATTTCATCGCCCGGCCTGAATTGCACGAACCAGCTGGCCTGCGCCGTGCCGCCGCGGGTCACGGCCTCGTCGTGATCCAGCACGTGCGCGATGCCGTACTGCGGGTCGTCCTGCAGCTGCCTGAGCAAGGCGGCGACTTTCGCCCTGACCGCGGTGTTCGACGGGTCATGCAATACGATCGCCGCGCTGCCGCCGTCGTTCCACGGCATCGCCTGCCAGTCAGTCACCTCGCCGTCCTTCAGCGTGACCAGACCCGCCTTGATGAACGGCAGGTAGAGATTGACGTCCTGCTGCACCGGTGCGAAACCGTGATCGGAAACGATCGCCACCACGCCATCCGGATGCACGCGCTGCGCAGCGGCCACCAGTTCGCCGATCAACGCGTCGATATGCTGCAGCACGTTGTGTGCGGCCGCCGTGTCCGGTCCGCTCGCGTGCTGCTCGTGATCGAGCGCGGTGAGATATGCGGTCATGAACTGCGGCTTGCGCGTCTCCAGCAACGTCAGCGCGAAGCGCGCGCGGATGGTGTCGCCGGCCAGGCTCTCGTCGATACCGTCGGCGTATGGGCCCAGCTGCTTTTCCAGCGACGGCAGCAGGCCGGGCGTGGCCAGCGCCGCGAGCAGCTTGCGGTCATCGGCCGTGCCGGTGCGCCAGATCTGCGGCAGGTTCCAGTCGACCTGCGCACCCACGCTCACCGGCCAGTGCACATTGGCCGTGCTGAGGCCGGCCGCATGTGCCGCATCCCACAGCGTCGGCACGCGGATGTCGCTGGCGTACCACTCCCAACCCTGCTGGTTCCTGTTGGTCGGATCGAAGGTGAGGTTGCCGCCGATGCCATGCAGATTCGGCGAGACACCGGTGATCAGCGTGGTATGGCTGGGATAGGTCAGCGTGGGCAGCACGCCGCGCACGTCGCTGGCATACGCGCCACGCTGCAGGAACGCTTCGAGATTCGGCAGCTTCAAGCCGCGCTGCCGCGCCTGCAGCACGTCGGCCGGACGCAGGCCGTCGATCGAGATCAACAGGACGGGCGTGGCGATCGCCGGCACGGACGACAACATCACGAGTACGCCGAAAGACAACGCGGGCAGCAGACGACGCATGCGGATTCCACAGGGCTGACGAAGATGCGCGCATGCTCGGCCAGCATCGCTGCAGGCGCGTGACAGGCATGCGTCGACTTCGCGCCGCGTATGCTCGGCACGTATGCCCGTTGCTGGCACTGTTCAGCACACTGTCACAGCCGCGAGTGCGACCGACCGCAAACTGCAACATGCGGCGGGCAGCATGTCAGGTTCTCCACCGTCCGGGTTGCCCCATGACCAACACGTTCCGCCACCTGCCGCTGTCGTTCCTCCTGTGTGCCTTCACCCTGCTGATCACGCTGCCCAGCGTGCAGGCGGCCCCCGGCGCCGCAGGATCGAAACCGCACCGGGTGATCCTGTTCGTGTGGGACGGCATGCGCCCGGATGCGGTCAGCGCCGAGGACACGCCGAACCTGCTGGCACTGGCGCAGCGTGGCAGCCGCTTCGAGGACAACCACTCGACCTACCCCACCTTCACCATGGCGAACGCATCGAGCTTCGCCACCGGCGCCTTCCCCGGCCCGCTCGGTTTCTACGGCAACCGCTTCTGGGCACCGGGCGCCAGCGGCCCCAATGCCAAGGGCATGGCCGCGGACTTCCGTGATCCGGTCTACACGGAAGACTATGCCGTGCTGCGTGACCTCGATGCGCACTTCGACCACGAGTTGCTCGAACTGCCCACGCTGTTCGCCGCCGCGCAGAAAGCCGGCCTGACCACCGCCGCGGTCGGCAAATCCGGCCCCGCGTTCCTGCAGGATTACGGACGTGCCAATGACGGCAAAGGCGGCGTGATCCTCGACGAAAATGCCGTGCTGCCGCTGGCGTTCGCCAGAGAATTGCAACAGGCCGGTTATCCATTGCCCGCCCATGCCGCGTACGCCTATCCCGCCGGCCAGCTCAGCCTGCGCGAGGACAACGACTCGCCCACCGAACAGGGCAAGCTGGTCACGCTGAAGGACGGCGTCACCGCGGACGCCACCGCCGCCGCGGAGACCACGCCCGCACCGGCCAACGCGTGGATGATGAAGGTGTACCTCGACGTGATCCTGCCGAAGCACCGGCCCGACCTCAGCGTGGTGTGGCTGCGCAACCCGGATACCACCCAGCATCAGTACGGCGTCGGCTCACCGGAATTCCACCTCGCGCTGAAGGCACAGGACGAACTGCTCGGCCAGCTCGAGGCGCGACTGCAGCAGCTCGGCATGGCGCAGGACACCGACATCATCGTGGTGTCCGATCACGGCCACAGCAACATCGCCGGCCCGCGCGACCTGTTCCCGCTGCGCCAGATCAATGACGGCCGCGTCACCGGCATCGACAACGACTGGGGTTACTCGGTCTCCGGCGGCGTCCGCCTGGCCGATCAACTCAGCCGGGCCGGCTTCACCGCGTTCGACGGCTACGGCTGCCTGTACGTACCGGTATTGAGCGGCCTGCGCACCGACGGCAGTCCGCTGCAACCGACCCGCTACGACGATGACGGCCATCTGTGCGGCAAGCCAGGCCCGTACACCACGCCCAGTTACGTCGTACCCGAACAACTGCCCAAGGGTGCGCTGGTGCTCGCGCCGAATGGCGGCACCGAATACTTCTATCAGCCCGAACATGACGCCGCGCTGGTCAAACGAACCGTGCGTTTCCTGCAGTCGCGCGAGTACATCGGCGCGATCTTCGTGGCGAAGCGCTACGGCGACATCCCCGGCACCCTGTCGGCGGAAAGCGTGCACCTGGAGAACGCCGCGCGCGGACCGGACATCATCATCAGCTACGCGTGGGATGCCGACGCGGTGATCCAGGGTTTCCGGGGCACGGAATACGCCAGCCAGGCGAACGAGCGCGGCGAACACGGCAGCTTCAGCCCGATCGACGTGCACAACACCTTGCTCGCCGCCGGCCCCGGTTTCCAGCAAGGCTTCAGCGATCCGCTGCCGAGCGGCAACGTCGACGTCGCCCCCACCATCGCCGCGTTGCTGGGATTGCCGCTACCGAAGGCGCAAGGTCGTGTGCTGCATGAGGCACTGGCCGGCACGCTGATGCGCCCGCTGACCGACTACCACATGACACCGGCCTCACTGCAACCGAAGCAACCGGCTACCCGGCTCGACATGCAGCGCGTCGATGGCAGCCCGCTATCCACCACCCGTTTCGATTTCACGGTGCAACTCAAGCAGCTCAGCACCGATGGCAAGCACTGGACCTACTTCGATCAGGCCGGAGCGGAGCGTCATTGAGCGCGAGGAGTTCGCCCTGCATCACGGATTGCCGACACCGGAAGCCCGCGAGCATGGCCGGGAAGGGGCCGTGCTTTCTAGCGTGAAGTACGCACGGGGCAACCATCTCCATACAGGTCGCGATAGACCTGGCTCACCTGCTCTTCCAGCTCGCCGCCTTGCCGAGTCTTGCTGAAGGCGTCGTTGAGCTGTTTCTCGGCGAGGTGGACGTGACGCAGGAATCGCCTGGTGTCGTTCGAGAGACCGAGATCGGTCATCTGCTGTTCCAGGGCAGCTTCGTCATTTGCAGCCAGCGCCCGCTGGTTTCCTGATGCGGTTTCGGCGTGCATGGGCGTGTCGGGAGTGATGTCGTTCATGACAGTCACCACGCAAGACGCTTGCCAGCACAGCCTTGGCTGCGGCGTCACTCCGATTCGCCAGGACACCTCTCCCGCGCGCGCCGCTCAGGCGCTCATCCCGGCCGGCCTGATGACAACGCCGCGCCCGCAGGATCATGCGGGCCTGCTTCTGCCAGATGACGACAAAAACTGCTCTTGTCTGACGTGCATGGTCAGGAAGAACCATCCATGCACACCGCTGTCTCTCCGAGCCATCCGACGCACCCGTCACTGATACACGTGCAGCCGCCCGATCGTCCACGCGTGGTAGGACTCCAGCAGGCCCGGCACGGCACAATCGTCGTACAGGCCATTGCAGCGCGTGCGCAACTCGGTCGCCGCGGAGAAGTACGGATCGGTAGGCACCCCGGCCGCCTGCAGCACCATGCTGGGCAGGAATGCGATGTCGAGCATCGGATAGTCCGGCACCGGTGCACCGGTGAAGTTGCTCTTCAGCATGTAGTAGGTGAGGTAGTCGCGGTACGGCTGCAAGGCAGGTGACAGGTTGCGCGGCAGGTTGCGAATCTGCCCGCCGAAGGATGGCTGGTGGTCGCCGAAATGCACCAGCACGGTTGGCTGCGGACGATCGAGGAAGTCGTGCTCCAGCCCGCGCATCGCCACATCCGAATCGTGCAGGCGCGACAGGTAGGTATCGAAATTCAGCGCTGCGCTGGTCGACAGTCCGCGCAACAGGTTGCGGTAAGCCGGCGGCAACTTGGACATCGGATCATCGTCGTGCGGCCCGTGCTGGTTCAGCGTCAGGATCATGATGAACACCGGCTGCCCCGGTTTCCTGACCTTGTCGTAGAGACGCTTGGCCGCGGCGAACATCTGGGCATCGCTCTCCTCCCATTCCGTCAGGCCCAGCTCGCTGGCGCCGTACAGATGATCGAAGCCATACGCCTGGTACGCATTGCTGCCGTTGATGAAGCTCGCCTCGGTCGGATAGACGCCGATGGTGAGATAGCCGAGCCGGCGCAGCTGCAGCGCCAGCGCATCGTGGATCTTCGGCGCCAGCACGTACGGCGCGTACATGCCGCCGGGGCCGAAGATGTCCTGCGGCATGCCGGTCAGCGCCGCGAACTCGCTGACCCAGGTGCCACCACCGAACGTGTGCACACGCAACACGCCATGTGCACGCGTGCGCGCATCCGGCCGGAACATGCCCACGCGGCACTGCGGCACCTTGCAGACATCGTAGATCGACGGATCGAAGGTGCTTTCCTCCAGCACCTGCACGATGTCCGGGTACGGCGGTTGCGTGCTGCCCGGCTCGCCCTGCGCGGTGTCGCCCCAGGCCTGCTCGGCGACGGCGTCGCTGGCCATCGTCGGCATCATTACCGCCGAGTCGCGGAAGTTGACGAAGAAATTGGTCAGCTGCGCATCGTCGGACAGCTTCTCCCACACATTGCGCGAATGCACCTGCGCGAACAGCCCGGTCGGCAGCATGCACAGCCAGAACGCCAGCGTGGCCAACACGATGCCGCCGACACGCACGCCGGCCGCGACGCGCGGCCGCAGCCCTGCCAGCACGCGCCAGTCCCAGCGCCACGCCAGGTACAACAACGGCGGCACGATCACGCACAGGCCGATGCCCAGCATGTACAGGTGCGGATAATGGCGCAGCGTGTCGAGCAGGCTGGTGCGCACGTAGTAGATGAAATCCGACGGCATCAGCTGCGAATCGAGGTAGCGCAGCTTCATCGCCGAAATGAATTTCAGCGCCAGAAACAGGCCGCCGCTGACCAGCAATGCCGTGGCGAACCGCGCGAAGGCGAACAGCAGCACGCCGAACGTGCACAGCATCAGTCCGGCGATGAAGTCCTGTTGCAACGGCAACGGCTCCCGCCATGCGGTGAACACGATGCAGACGCCGAAGAAAACCAGCGCGCACAGCGATACCGCACCGGTTCGCACGACATGTAACGGGATTCGAGGCATGGATGGACAGTCCCCCTGAAGGACCTTGTGTCACTGGAATGCCATCTTACGGTCTTGCGCCGGTAGCAGACAGGAGCGATCGCCACGGCGTTCCACTGGCGTTGGGTATTGCCGCCCGACCGGGGCGGCCAACGGTCACTCCGATCTGCTAGTTTTCGTGGCCTGAACCTGCACGCCCACGGAACTGCCATGTCGTCACGCCTGACCCTCTGCGCCACCCCACTGATCGCCCTGACGCTCGCCCTGCTCGCCGGCTGCGCCGGCCCATTCTGGAAGTACGGCGCGACACCCGACGGCGCGCGCGCCAAAGTGGCGATCCTGGAGACCACCGACGTGCACTCCAACGTGCTGAGCTACGACTACTACAAGCTCAAGCAGGACGATTCGCTCGGCTACGAGCGCACCGCCACGCTGATCCGCCGCGCCCGCGCGGAATTCCCCAACACCTTCCTGTTCGACAGCGGTGACACCATCCAGGGCAGCGTGCTGGCCGATTACCAGGCGCTGGTGAAGCCGGTCGGCTGCGACCAGGAGCTGGCGATCTATCGCGCGATGGATGCCATGGGCTACGACGGCGGCACCGCCGGCAACCATGAGTTCAACTACGGCCTCGGCTTCCTGTCCCAGGTCACCGGCACGCCGATGAACGTGGACGGCGGCCATACGAACCGCTGCGCCGGCCCGCACTTCCCGCTGGTGCTGGCCAATGTCTACAGCGCGCGCGACGGCGCGCCGATCTTCAAGCCGTGGACGGTGGTGACCAAACAGATCGAGGCGTATACGGCCGACGGCAGCAAGATCATGGTGCCGCTGAAGGTCGGCATCATCGGCTTCACGCCGCCGCCGATCATGGACTGGGACAAGCAGAACCTGGCCGGCAAGGTCAGCGTCAGCGGCGTGGTCGAGGCGGCACAGAAATACCTGCCGCAACTCAAGGCGCAACACCCCGATCTGATCGTGGCGATCCTGCACGGCGGCCTCGACACCTCGCCGTACACCCCGCAGATGGAAAACGCCGGCTGGTACCTCGCCGGCGTGCCCGGCATCGACGTGCTGCTGCTCGGCCACTCGCACACCGAATTTCCCGGCCCGCACTACGCCGGCATGAAGGACGTCGATGCACGACTTGGTTTCGTCCGCAATGTGCCCACCGTGATGGGCGGCTTTTTCGGCAAGGACCTGGGCGTGATCCAGCTGGTGCTGAACCGCCAGCAGGATCGCTGGGTGGTCGACCTCGACAACACGCACAGCGAAGTGCGCCCGATTTGCAAAGAGAAAAACCAGTGCGTGCCGGCCGATCCCGCCATCGCACCGCTGGTGCAGCAGACGCATGAGGCTGCGATCGCCTACGTCAACACGCCGATCGGCAACAGCACGCTGCGCATGAGCAGCTACTTCGCCGACGAAGGCAACATGACCGCGCTGGCGCCGATCAACGCCGCGCAAGCCGATTACGTGCGCAACGAACTTCCGCGGCTGCATCCGGAACTGGCCGACGTGCCCGTACTCGCCGCCGCCGCCGCGTTCCGCACCGGCTTCGGCGGCCCCGACGACTACACCGACGTCGCCGCCGGGCCGCTCACCCTGCGCAGCGCCGCCGATCTGTACTTCTACCCGAACACGCTGGCCGCGGTGAAAACCGATGGCGCCGGTCTCAAGGCGTGGCTGGAAAAATCCGCCGAACGCTTCAACCGCATCGACCCGAGCAAGACCGGCGAACAGGCGTTGATCAACACCCACTTCACCGGCTACAACTTCGACCAGATCCAGGGCGGCATCCACTACGTCATCGACGTGTCGAAGCCGGCCGGCCAGCGCATCACCACGCTGACGTATCGCGGCAAACCGGTCGCGCCGACGCAACCGTTCATCATCGTCACCAACAACTACCGTGCCAGCGGCGGCGGCCACTTCCCCGGCCTCGACGGCAGCAACATCGTGCTGGCCGCACCCGACGGTACCCGCGAGATCCTGGCGAAATGGCTGGAACGCCAGAAACAGATCGGCGCCAGCGAGCTGGAACCGACCTCATGGAAGTTCGCGCCACTGAAGACGCACGGCCCGGTGGTATTCACCGCCGCCAGCGGC
>DAHUXL010000217.1 GCA_027307195.1 Rhodanobacter sp.
AAGGCGAAGCCGAAGAACAATCCCGAGATCATGCCCACCCGGCCGGGGATCAGCTCCTGCGCGTAGACCAGGATCGCCGAGAATGCCGAGGCCAGGATCAAGCCGATGACCACGGTGAGTACGCCAGTCCACATCAGGTTCGCGTGCGGCAGCAGCAGGGTGAACGGCGCGACGCCGAGGATCGACACCCAGATTACCCACTTGCGCCCGATGCGGTCGCCGATCGGGCCGCCGATCAGCGAGCCGGCGGCCACCGCGAACAGGAACACGAACAGGTGGACCTGCGCGCTCTGCACCGAAACGCCGAACTTGTGGATCAGGTAGAAGGTGTAATAGCTGCTCAGGCTGGCCAGGTAGAAGTATTTGGAGAAGATCAGCAGGCCGAGGATCGCCAGCGCGCCGATGATCTGATTGCGAGTGAGCGTCACCACGGTGAGATGACGTGCGGCCGACTTGCTGCGCGCGACGTGATGCTGTCGATACCAGCGTCCGATCTGCAGCAGCACCACGATCGCCAGCAGCGCCGCCAGCGAGAACCACGCCACGCTGCCACGCCCGTGCGGCACGATGATCCACGCGGCCAGCAGCGGCCCCAGTGATGCGCCGGTGTTGCCGCCAACCTGGAACAGCGATTGCGCCAGGCCATGCCGTCCGCCCGAGGCCATCCGCGCCACCCGCGAGGATTCCGGATGGAAGATGGCCGAACCGGTGCCGACCAGTGCGGCAGCGAGTAGCAGGATCGGGAAGTTCGGCGCCACCGCCAGCAGCAGCAATCCGCACAAGGTGAAGCCCATGCCCACCGGCAGCGAGTACGGCATAGGTTTGCGGTCGGTGACCATGCCGACCAGCGGCTGCAGCATCGAGGCGGTGAGCTGGTAGGTCAGCGTGATCAGACCGATCTGGGCGAAGCTCAGGTGGAAGTCGTTCTTCAGGACCGGATAAATCGCCAGGATCAGCGACTGGATCATGTCGTTGAGCATGTGCGCGAAGCTGATGCCTCCAAGCACGGCGAAGGCCGTGCCTTCGCTGGATGGCGTGCTGGCCGGGGTATCGGTTGATACGGGAATGGCGGAAGGGGTCAGCGGGGCGCTTTCGACGCGGGTTTGCATGGGGGATGTTCGGCTGGGGAATGAGGCAGGGCGCCACGCGCCGTCGGGGATGACAACGATAAGACAAATTGCCGGCGGCACGCATGTGCCAGTCGCTCCTGCAAAGCCGTTGTCATTTGCCGGTCAGGAAAATGTCGCAAACTGCGTGCTGCACGTGGCGTCGCGCGTGCTGACCGAGTCATCACCGGCCGCGCGGTAGCATAGCGAGACTTCGTAACCCACCTTATTGCAGGACCCGGTGTACCGATGAACAGCCGCCTGATTCGCGAGACTTCGCCGACCGATACTTCCGTGTCGGCTGCGAACGATGCCACGCCAGCGGCAGCATCGGTGGATCTCGCCGACAACCGGCTGTACATCCACCGCGAGCTGTCGCAGCTGCAGTTCAACATCCGCGTGCTGGACCAGGCGCTGGACGAACGCACGCCTTTGCTGGAGCGCCTGAAGTTCCTGCTGATCTTCTCCAGCAACATGGACGAATTCTTCGAGATCCGCGTGGCTGGGTTGAAGGGGCAGGTCGCGCTGGATCACGAGATGATCGGGCCGGACGGTATCCCGCCGCGGCGGGCGCTGGCCGAGATCAGCGAGATTGCGCACAAGCAGATCGAGCGGCAATACGCGATTCTCAACGAACGCATCCTGCCGGAGCTGGTTGCGCACGGCATCCGCATCGTCCGTCGCACGCAGTGGACGCACAAGCAGAAACTGTGGGTGCGTCGTTATTTTCGCGAGGAGGTGGCACCGCTGGTGACGCCGATCGGGCTCGATCCCACCCATCCGTTTCCACTGCTGGTCAACAAGAGTCTCAACTTCATCGTGCGGCTGGAGGGCGTGGATGCGTTCGGTCGCGACTCCGGCCTGGCGATCGTGCCGGCACCGCGCGTGTTGCCTCGATTGATCCGCATGCCGCTGGAGATCTGCGAGGGCGGCGACAACTACGTATTGCTGTCCTCGATCCTCCATGCGCATGCCGAAGAACTGTTTCCCGGCATGCAGGTGCTCGGCTGCTACCAGTTCCGGTTGACCCGCAACGCCGATCTCACGCTCGACCCGGAAGACGTCGAGGATCTGGCGCTTGCACTGCGCGGCGAGCTGTACTCGCGCCGCTTCGGTGACGCGGTGCGGCTGGAGGTGGCCGACAACTGCCCGAAGGACCTGATCGACTACCTGCTCAAGCAGTTCGGGCTCACCGAGTCCGAGCTGTACGAAGTGAACGGCCCGGTGAACCTGGCGCGGCTGTTCCGCATCGCCAACAACGTGAGTTATCCGCAGCTGCAGTACCCGCCGTTCACCCCGGTGTTGCCGAAGGCGCTCAAGCATGCCGATGACCTGTTCCAGGTGGTCGGCAAGCAGGACGTGCTGCTGCTGCATCCGTACGAATCGTTTTCGCCGATAGTGGACTTGCTGCGCCAGGCGGCGAAGGACCCGCAGGTGCTGGCGATCAAGCAGACGCTGTATCGCACCAACGCGAATTCGGAAATCGTCGACGCGCTGGTCGATGCCGCGCGTGCCGGCAAGGAAGTGACCGCGGTGGTCGAGTTGCGTGCGCGCTTCGACGAGGAATCCAACCTGACGCTCGCCTCGCGCCTGCAGCAGGCCGGCGCGATGGTGATCTACGGCGTGGTCGGCATCAAGACGCACGCCAAGCTGATGCTGATCCAGCGCCGCGAGGGCAACGAGCTGGTGCGTTACGCGCATCTGGGCACCGGCAACTACCACACCGGCAACGCGCGGCTGTACACCGACTACAGCCTGCTCACCTCCGACGAAGCGTTGTGCGAGGACGTGCACAAGCTGTTCAGCCAGCTCACCGGCATGGGCAAGGTGCTGCGCATGAAGAAGCTGCTGCATGCACCGTTCACGCTGAAGAAGGCCCTGCTTGAGCTGATCGCGCGCGAGACCGCGCACGCCGCCGCCGGCAAGCCGGCGCAAATCGTCATCAAGGTCAATGCGCTCACCGAGCCGAAGGTGATCCGTGCGTTGTACAAGGCCAGCATCGCCGGCGTGCAGGTTGATCTGATCGTGCGCGGTGTCTGTTGCCTGCGCCCGGGCGTGCCAGGCGTTTCCGAGAACATCCGCGTGCGCTCGATCATCGGCCGCTTCCTCGAACACAGTCGCACCTACTGGTTCGCCAACGATGGCGAGCCGCAGCTGTATCTGTCCAGCGCCGACCTGATGGAACGCAATCTCGATCGCCGCGTCGAAACGGCGTTCCCGATCGACGGCAAGAAGCTGCAGCAACGGGTGCGCAACGCACTGGAGCTGTACCTCATCGACAACACCAGTTCCTCGCTGCTGCAACCGGACGGCCAATACCAGCGGATTGCCGTTGCCGATGGCGACGCTGCCCGCAACGTCCAGGCCGAGCTGCTGGAGAAGCTGTGCGGGGCTGCGCCGATCGGCAACCCCTGAGCTGGCCCACCGTCTCCTTCCCTGGGCTCGCGCAGCTCCGCTCACCCGGTGACTTCGCGCTGACGTAGCATGGGCGGTATCGCAGCGGCTGGCATGAGACTGGCATGACCCGATTTCGTGTTGGCGCTGTCCGTTCACCGCCTGATCCGGCGGGCAAGGGCGCTGGCCTGCACCCGGACGTGCTGAAGCTGGGCCTGGTGAGCTTTCTCACCGACATCAGCTCGGAGATGATCTTCTCGGTATTCGCGATCTTCTTCACCACCATCGCCGGCGCTTCAAGCGCCTTGCTGGGCCTGATCGAGGGCCTTGCCGATTTCTCGGCGTCATCGCTGAACTATCTGGCCGGCTGGCTTGCCGATCGAAGCGGTCGGCGCAAGTTGCTGGTGGTCGCCGGGTATGGCTTCTCGACCCTGGCCAAGATCATCCTGCTGGTGTCCAGTTCGATCACCGGGCTGAGTGCGTTCCGCGTCATCGAACGGCTGGGCAAGGGTTTTCGCGAACCACCGCGTGATGCGTGGTTGTCCGCGATCGCCGCACCGGCGATCCGCGGATATTCGTTCGGCGTGCACAAGGCACTGGACAAGGCCGGTGCCGTGATCGGCCCTTTGGCGGCCTATGCGCTGCTGTCGTGGCTGGGTGAGTCGGCGCGCAGCTACCGCCTGCTGTTCTGGATCGCGGTGCTGCCGGCAGTGGCGAGCCTGCTGGTGCTGGCTTTCATCCGCGAGCAACCCGGCGTGCGGCACGAGCGTGAAAGCATCGGCCGCCACTGGCGTGAACTTTCGGCCGGGTTCAAACGCTTCCTGCTGCCGGCAGGCATCTTTGCGCTGGGCTATTACAGCGTCGGCTTCCTGTTGCTGAGGGCGCATGAAACCGGTTTCAGCATCACCGACACCGTGCTGCTGTATGCCTTGTTCAATGGTGTGTGCGTGATCACCGCCCCGCTGGTGGGGCGACTGGGTGACCGCATCGGACGCCAGCGGATCATGCTGCTGGCGTATGCCCTCCATGGCGTGATCAATCTGGGACTGATGCTGGACGGCAGCGTGTGGTCGACGACGATGCTGTTCGCGCTCTACGGGGTTTTCTACGCTGCCGAAGACTCGCAGAGCAACGCGTTCATCGCGGATATCGAGCCCGATCGCCGTGCCACCGCCATCGGTGCGTACAACTTCATCACCGGCGTGCTGTACCTTCCTGCTTCCCTGGCCGCCGGGGCGCTGTGGACGCTGGCACCTGCCTATGCTTTTTCGCTGGCCGCACTGCTGTCGCTGGTTGCGGTGGTGACGCTGGCTCGTTTGCGCCCCGGCGCAGTGGCCGCCGGACTGGCCGACGGGCGCCATCCGCGTGGCCAGCACCCGGATGCAGGTTGATGCAGGCCGGTGCCGTCATCGCAAACGGCGATCCGATCGGCAGCAACTGCCCACAAAAAAGCCCCCTGGCAATGCCGGGGACCTTGGGCGGATGTCCATCGAACAATCGCTGTGGATCCAGGTTCTGCGCGGGTTGGGAGCGGTTGGCGTTTTGGGGTGCCGCGGCGGGGGCTTCCGGTACATCAG
>DAHUXL010000234.1 GCA_027307195.1 Rhodanobacter sp.
TTGTTGGACTGCGTCTTGGTGGTCTCGCCCGCCAGGAACATGAACAGCTTGTCCTTGATCAGCGGGCCACCCACGTAGGCCGAGTAGATCGTCTCCCACTCTTTGTTGTCATTGCGATACTGGTGCAACGTGCCCGGCAGACTCGGGGTTTCATACGCGTAATTGACCTGACTGGTCGACGCCGGAATAGTCGGATGGCCGTAGTAATTGTTGACCGGGGTGCCCTCGAGGAACCGCGGCTGCCAAGCCACCTGGCCGCCGAAGTGCCACTCGTTGGTGCCGCGCTTGCCGATCTGGTTGATCACGCCGCCATCGGAACGACCGTACTTGGCGTTGTAGCCGCCGGTGAGCGTTTCCTGCTGGTCGATCGCGCCATAGGGCAGCTGGAAGCCACCCAGATTCTTGTACGGTTCGCCCGTGTTGTAGCCGTTCACGTAGTAGGCATTCTCGGTCACACTCGAGCCGCCGAACGAGACGAGGGCGTGGTTGCCCGGGCCGTTGAAGAAGCCGCTGCCGGAGCTGGTACCCGGCGCCAGCAACGCGATGGACTCCGCGTTGCGACCAACCGGAAGCTTCCGGAGGTCAGCCGCGGTGATCACCGTGCTCGAATTGACGCTGGAGACGTCGATGGAAGGAAGTGCATTGGCCTGTACGGTCACTGCACCCAGCGACGTCGTTCCGGCCGGAGCAGCCGCTGCGAACGAGACCGAAGCACCGGCACCCGGCGACACCGCGACGTTCTTGCGCGAGTCGACGATGGCGCCATCTTTCTTGAGCGAGACGGTGTAGACACCGACCGGCACGCTGCTGATCTGGTAACGCCCCTGGCTGTCGACGGGGACTTCGCGCGTCTGGCCGGTGGCGTTGGTGGCGATGACGGTTTCGCCGGCGGCCGCTGGTGCCTGGCCGAAGATCGAGCCCGAGGTGGACTGCGCCATCGCGACACCGCCGAGACTCACGCTCAGCGCCAAGGCGAGCGCGGTGTGGCGCCACATTGGATAACGGTTTTTATTGTGATTGCTCATTTGAGATGAATCTCCCCATCATTGTTGAAGGCCCGAAGGCCAAGTGACGTAACTCAATCAATTCGACGAAACGGCAAGCCGAGTCCATGCAGGCAGTCGATATGCTTTATTGCTCAGGCAGATAGCCTTGAATCAGGCTGGTACCCATCCCGTCATCTTGTGACATCCGGCGACTTGTGCCCGGACCATAAAACGACGTAATTGTCTGCGTCAACAAAATTTTTATGAATTCCTGGCTATCAGCAAAAACTTGCGTTTCTTGCTTGTGATACAGCAATAACTTGCGATTATCGTTTCCTCAAGGCCTCATTTATGCAGAGCTCTGAAAAATCTGAATCATCGTCAGAACAATAGAGTCAGAGCCGGTATCACCCAATTAACACTTATGGCTCGATTGCGCCGGCTTCATGTCGACGCTAAAGTGGCGCGGTTCAGGTGTCCCGAAGGCCTCGCGCCGAAGGGATGAAACGGGAAGCCGGTGCGCGGTGTTCGACAACACTGCAAGGCCGGCGCTGCCCCCGCAACGGTAAGCGAGATTACGAACGGCGAATGCCACTGTGCTTGAGCATGGGAAGGCGCTGTTCGGAGCATGCGGATCACCGCAGGCCACTCGCGAGCCCGGAGACCGGCCCGAACGATTCCTGGTGGCTCGCGGTGGGCGAGGCCGAACCACGTGTGTGGCGTTTCCGCCTGCCCGTCGTTCCGTCCTTCCCTTTGCTTGGCGCCAGCTCATTGAACGAATGGCGCCGTGCGCGGGTGCGCGGCCGAGGAACCCATATGAAGAAGTCTTTGCTGGCAGCGGCGCTGCTCAGTTGCACGATGGTGGCGCAGGCTGCCGATCAGAGCGATGCCGACACGCTGAGCCCTGTGATCGTTACCGCCACGCGCACCGCGATCACCGCCGATGAGGCACTGTCGTCGATCACCGTGATCACCCGCGCCGATATCGAGCGGTTGCAGCCGCTGTCGGTGCAGGATCTGCTGACCGGCTTGCCCGGGGTTAGCTTCGCAAATTCCGGCGGCATCGGACAGCAGACCTCGTTGTTTCTGCGTGGCACCAACTCGTCGCACACGCTGGTATTGATCGACGGCGTGCGGATCGGCTCGGTTGGCAACGGCCTGCCTGCGTTCGAGCAGCTGCCGGTGGAGCAGATCGAGCGCATCGAGCTCGTGCGCGGCCCGCGTTCGAGCCTGTATGGCGCCGACGCGATCGGCGGGGTGATCCAGATCTTCACCCGGCATGGCTCGCGCGATGGCGGCCTGCTGCCCTCGTTCAGCGTCACCACCGGCAGCAACAACCTGCTGCGTGGGCAGGCCGGCTTGTCCGGCGGCAGCGATCACGCCTGGTACAACCTCGGCGTGGGCGCACAGCACACCCGCGGCATCAACGCCTGCCGCATCGGCGCCGCCGAAGTATTCGCCGGTTGCTTTGCCGACGAACCCGATCGGGACGCCTACAGCAACAAGAATCTCAGCGCGAACGGTGGCTATCGCTGGGACAACGGTGCGGAACTGAGCGGCAGCTGGTTGCGCAGTCTCGGCGAGATCCATTTCGACGGCAGCTACCAGAACCGCAGCCGCACCGTGCAGCAGGTGGCCGGCAGCAGCTTCAGCTTCAATCCGCTGCAAGCGTGGAAGACCACGTTGAGCGTAGGCCAGAATCTGGATCGCTACGACAATTACGAAAACCAGGATTTCGTCGGCTACATCTATTCGCGGCGCAACCAGGCGTCGTGGCAGAACGACCTCAGCGTGGCCGATAACCAGCTGCTGACGCTTGGTGTCGACTGGCAGGGCGAGCACATCGACAGCGATACCGGTTTCCTCGCGACCCGGCGCAACGACACCGGCGGCTACGTGCAGTACCAGGGCACGTTCGGCCGCAACGAGGTGCAGCTGTCGGCGCGGCGCGACGACAACAGCCAGTTCGGCAGCCACAACACCGGCGCCGTGGCATGGGGCTACCACTTCGATGACGGGTTCAAGCTCTCGGCCAGTTACGGCAGCGCGTTCCACGCGCCGACCTTCAACGATCTGTATTACCCGTACGGCAGCGGCAACCCGGATCTGAAGCCGGAAAAATCGCGCAGCGCCGAACTGGGCCTGAGCCAGCAGCTGGATGCGTGGAACTGGGCGCTGAATGCCTACCAGACCCGCATCGACCAGCTGATCGCGCTGGACAGCAATTACTTCCCGTCCAACATCAGCAAGGCGCGCATCCGCGGCGTGGAAGGCCAGCTCGGCGTGAAGTTCGCCGACTGGCAGCTGCAGGGTTACCTGACTTGGCTGCAGCCGCAGAACCAGGACGGCGGCCCGAACGACGGCAACGTGCTGCCGCGCCGACCCGAGCACACCGCGCGGGTGGATCTGGATCGTCGCTTCGGTGCGATCGGGATCGGTGCCACGGTCTACGCGGCCGGTCGCAGCTACGACGATGCCGCCAACGTCCATCCATTGGCGGGCTACTCGACCACCGACCTGCGCGCCAGCTACCACTTCGCGCCGGACTGGCAGGTCGAGGCGCGGCTGGCGAACGCGTTCGGTCGTCACTACGAGACCGTGTACTACTTCAACCAGCCCGGCCGCAGCGTGTTCCTGACCCTGCGTTACAGCCCCGCCACACGCTGAGTCTGCGTCCGCCTCGCCGGCAGGGAGGCCGGCGTTGCCAGCGGATGACATGACGCCGGCGTGCGCGGCTCTTTAATAGTCGCGATTGCCTGCCGGCCATCGCGGCTGCCCGCCGTGGAAGCTCTCCCGCTATGCTTGCGCGTCAGGGAGATCACTTGAATATTTTCGCGCCGCTGATCCGCCGCCCAGCCGGCACCTCTTTGCTTGCCATCGGGCTGATGCTGGCAGGGCTGTGGGCATACCTGCTGCTCGGCGTGGCCGCGCTGCCCACGCTGGAATTTCCCGGTGTGTTCGTGGCCGCGCAGATGCCTGGCGCGAGCGCGCAGACCATGGCCAATACGGTGATGGCGCCGCTGGAGCGCCATCTCGGCCGTATCCCCGGCGTGCGCCAGATGATGGGCACGGCCAACGAGGGCAACGCGCAGGTCATGGTGATGTTCAACTTCGGCGTCAGCACCGATGCGGCGGCGCGCGAGGTGCAGGCGGCGATCAACGCCGCGGCGCCCGACCTGCCGACGGGGATGCCGAATCCACCGCAGTACTTCAAGTTCGATACCTCGCAGATTCCGGTGCTGCTGGTGGCGCTGACCTCGACCAGCCTGCCGCCGGACCGGTTGTATGACCTCACCGATATCTTGCTGAGCCCGGCGGTGGCGCAGATCCCCGGCGTGGCGCGGGTACAGATCTTCGGCGGCGCCCCGCATGCGGTGCGGATCGAGCTGGATACCGCGGCGCTGGTGGCCAAGGGCATCACCGCGAACGACGTCAGCAATGCCTTGCGCGCGGCCAACGTCACCTCGCCGCAGGGCACGCTGAGCGACGGCGGCACGCAGATGACGGTGACCGCCAGCGACAGCCTGCGCGAGCCGGCCGAATTCGCCCGCCTGCTGATCTCGGTAAAGAACGGCACGCCGGTACGCCTGTCCGACGTGGCCAAGGTCTACGGCGGCCAGCAGGACCAGTATCAGGCGGCATGGTTCGATACCAAGCAGACCGGCAGCGCGCGTACGGTCGGCCTGCAGATCGCCAAGCGGCCGGAGGCGAATGCGGTGGCCACGGTGGAGGCGATCCGCGCCAAGTTGCCCCAGCTGCGCGCGTCGCTGCCGTCGAACATCACCATGACGCCGGTGTTCGACCTCACCCAGACCACCAAGTCGGCATTGCATGAAGTGCAGGTGGCGCTGCTGATCTCGATCGCGATGGTGGTGCTGGTGATGCTGGTGTTCCTGCGCCGGTTGCGGCCGACCCTGATCGCCACGCTGAGCGTGCCGCTGTCGCTGGCTGGCGCGTTCGTGGTGATGTGGACGCTGGGCTACACCCTCAACACCTTGTCGCTGGTGGCGCTGGTGCTGTGCATCGGCTTCGTGGTGGACGACGCGATCGTGGTGATCGAGAACATCGTGCGCCACATGGAGCGCGGCGAGACGCCGCTGCAGGCATCGCTGACCGGCGTCGGCGAGATCGGCTTCACGGTGATCTCGATCACGCTGTCGCTGGTGGCGGTGTTCGCGCCGCTGCTGTTCGGCAACAACATGCTGGTCATGCTGCTGCGCGAGTTCTCGGTGACGCTGACCGCCGCGGTGGTGATCTCGGCGCTGGTCTCGCTGACATTGACGCCGGCGCTATGTGCCTACCTGCTGCAGCACGAGCCGGTGGACCGCAAGCCGCCGGGGCGTATCGAACAGGCGGTGGAGCGTTTCGACCGCAACCTGCTGCGCAGCTACGAGCGCGCCCTGGACTGGGCGATGCATCATCGGCGGATCATGCGCTGGCAGCCGCTGACCCTGCTGATCCTCACCGGTCTGCTCGGCTTTGCGGTGGCGAAGACCGCCGGCGGCACCTTCATGCCGGACGAGGACACCGGCCAGCTGCAGGTCGACATCCACTCCGACGCCAACATCTCGCCGCAGCAGATGACCGAACGCACGCTGGCCGTGGCGAAGATCATGCTGGCCGATCCTGCCGTGCTCGACCAGCTGACCATGCTCGGCGGCAATGGTGGTGGCGACGGTGCCGCGGTCGGCAACAACGCGCAGATGTTCGTCGACCTGAAGCCGCGCGGCAGCGGGCCGGGCCAGCGCAAGGACGGCATCAAGCAGGTGGTCGACCGGCTCTCGAAACATTACGACCTGCTGCCTGATGTGAAGGTCTCGGTCAGCGCCGCGCAATTCCTCGGCGGCGGCGGCAGCGGCGACAACGGCGGCCAGTACGAATTCCAGCTGATCAGCACCAACGGCGGCGACCTGCAGCCGTGGGCTTTGAAGATGGTGCGGCAGATGCGCACGATCAAGGAATTCCGCGACGTCGGCAGCAATTTCGATCAGGTCGGCAAGCAGCAGCTGCTGAAGATCGACCGCGAGGCCGCCGGGCGCCTGCATGTCGGCATCGGCACGATCGATTCGGCGCTGTACAACTCGTTCGGCCAGCGCCAGGTGTCGCAGATCTACTCCGACATCAACCAGTATTCGGTGGTGCTGACGGCCAACCCCGAGCAGAGCGTGAGTCCGCAGTCGCTGCTGAACGTGCGCGTGCGCAACGATCAGGGCCGGATGATCCCGCTGTCCGCACTGGCGACCATCGAGCCGAACAGCAGCCCGATCCGGGTGCGCCATCACAACCAGCTGGAAGCGGTCACGATCAGCTACAACCTGGCCAAGGACGTGCCGCAGGATCGCGGCGTCAAGCTGGTCGAGCAGGCGGCATATGCAGCTGGCCTGCCGGCCGGCATCAGGGTCGATTACACCGGTGCCAACCAGCGCCTGCAACAAATGAAGTCCAACGGCATGGTGCTGTTGTTCGGCTCGATCATCGCGATGTACATCGTGCTCGGCATCCTCTACGAGAGCCTCGGCCATCCGCTGACGATTCTTTCCACCTTGCCGGCCGCCGGCGCCGGCGCGTTCCTGGCGATGCTGGTGACGCAGACACAGATCTCGATGATGGCGATCATCGCGATCCTGATGCTGATCGGCATCGTCAAGAAAAACGCGATCCTGATGGTCGACTTCGCGCTCGTCGCCGAACGTGAGCGGGGATTGTCCGCACCCGAAGCGATCCGCGAAGCCGCGCTGGTGCGCTTCCGTCCGATCACCATGACCACCCTGGTCGCGATGGGCGCGGCGCTGCCACTGGCGATCGGCTTCGGCATCGGCTCGGAAATGCGCCAGCCGCTGGGCATCGCCATCGTCGGTGGCCTGCTGGTATCCCAACTGCTGACCCTGCTGAGCACGCCGGCGATCTATTTGTGGAATTACGATCGCAAGATCCGCAAGGCGGCGCGCAAAGAACGCCGGGCAGAGAAGAAACGGCTGCGTGCGCTGGGCAAGGCTCAGACGACGACGGGTTAGGCGACGCACGGGTCACCGAGGCTGGCGCGTGAACAGGGTGCCAGTCGACTGACTTCGCTGGCATCGGCTTGCTATGGTTGAGTCTTCGACCCGAACGGAAGGGAATGACCATGCACTTGCGCCCGGCCAGCTTGCTGGCCTCGTTGACCCTGCTAGTCGCCGCCGCGCTGCCGCTGCAGGCGGCCGAACTGACCATCCCGCCGATCCAGTACCACCAGCGCACGTTGCCGAACGGCCTGCAGGTGTTGAGCGTGGAGAACCACGCCAGCCCGACCGTGTCGGTGCAGATGTGGTACCACGTCGGTTCCAAGGACGATCCGCAGGGTCGCTCCGGCTTCGCGCACCTGTTCGAGCATCTGATGTTCAAGAGCACGAAGCACATGCACGCCGAGCAGTTCGACCGGCTGACCGAAGACGTCGGCGGTTCCAACAACGCCTCGACCG
This sequence comes from Rhodanobacter sp., assembly GCA_027307195.1. Taxonomy (GTDB): domain Bacteria; phylum Pseudomonadota; class Gammaproteobacteria; order Xanthomonadales; family Rhodanobacteraceae; genus Rhodanobacter. The sequence goes on from DAHUXL010000234.1 coordinate 7,445, forward strand.
GAGACGACGTCACCAACTACTTCGAGATCGTGCCCAGCAATTACCTGCAGACCTTGCTGTGGGCCGAGGCCGAGCGCTTGTCCAGCCTCAATGTGGACGAGGCGAATTTCAAGTCCGAGCGCGCGGTGGTGGAGGAGGAATACCGCCAGAGCGTGCTGGCCAATCCGTACGGAAAAATGTTCAACGCGATCGACCCGCACTCGTACACGGTGCATCCGTACCAGCGGCCGACCATCGGCAGCATCGAGGATCTGGAAGCCGCCTCGCTGCAGAACGTGATCGCGTTCCACAACACCTTCTACCGGCCCGACAACGCCACCCTGATCGTCGCCGGCGATTTCGATCCGAAGCAGCTCGATGCCTGGGTCGACCAGTACTTCGGCTGGATTCCGAAACCGGCGACGGCGGTGCCGCAGGTCACCGCGCAGGAACCGGTGCGCAAGAAGGATCTGCGTTACACCGTCACCAGCGAGACTGCGCCGTTGCCCGCGGTCGCGATCACCTGGCTGATCCCGCCCGCGGCTGACAGTGCCGACTACATCCCGCTGCAGGTCGCCGCCGCGTTGCTGTCGCAGGGTGATTCGTCGCGGCTGTACCAGTCGCTGGTATATCGCCATCAGGTCGCCCAGCAGGTCGGCGCCGATGCCGATGGCCGGGTCGGTCCGGGTCTGTTCAGCGCGTACGCGATCCTCGCCAGCGGTCACACGCCGGCCGACGCGGAGAAGCTGCTGCACGAGGAGATCATCTGGCTGGCGACCCAGCCAATTCCGGCCAGCGAGCTCGACAAGGTGAAAACCCAGCTGCTGACCAGCGAATTGAAACAGCGCCAGACCGCGCAGGGCATCGCGTTCGCGCTGGGTCAGGCGAGCCTGATCGACGGCAACCCGGAACACGTCAACACCGATCTGGCCGCGTTGCAGAAGGTCAGCGAAGACGACGTGCATCGGGTGCTGCAGAAGTACGTCACCGGCGCGCACAGCGTCACCATCGATTATCTGCCGCAGGCCGCCACGGCCACGCCGGCTTCCGGCAAGGGAGCAGCGAAATGAGCCGTCGCATGAATGCCTTCCGTTTGGCCGTCTTTACGGCCGCGATGTTCGCCGCCGGCAGTGCGCTGGCCGCGACGACTTCGTCCAGTGATTTCCCGGCCACGCCGCCGGCACCCGGTCCGGCACCGAAACTCACGGTGCCCACGCCGTCCATGCAGATGCTGGCGAACGGCCTGCAGGTGATCAGCGTGCGTCGCGCCGGCTTGCCGCTGGTCACCGCCCAGCTGGTGCTGCGTCGTGGCGGCGAGATGGATCCGCCGCAGCTGGCCGGTCTGGCCGATCTCACCGCGAACCTGCTGAGCAAGGATGCCGCCGGCAAGACCGCGCCGCAGGTCGCCGCGGCGGTCGAGGCGCTGGGTGGTTCGCTGAGTGCTGCCGCCGGCTGGGACCAGTGTGCGGTGGGTGTCACCGTGACCACGCCGAAACTGCCACAGGCGCTGAGCCTGCTCGCCGAGGTGGTGCGCCTGCCGGATTTCAGCGCGGCCGAGGTGAAGCGCGCGCAGGCGCAGGCGATCGACGATCTGCGCCTGTCACTGAGCCGACCCACCGCACTGGCTTCGCTGGCGGTGGGTCGTGGGGTGTTCGGCGATGGCGCCTACGGCCATTCGCGCACCGGCACGCCGGCCTCGATCGCGCGCATCACCCGCGCCGATGTCGAACGCCTGCACACGGAGTTGTACCGGCCCGACAACGCGATCCTGGTGTTGGCCGGCGACATCACGCCGGCGCAGGCGGCGCAGTTGGCGCAGGCCAGCTTCGGCGACTGGCGGAAACCCGGCACGCCGCTGCCGGCGAAGCCGAAGGGCAGCACCGACAGCAAGCTGCCCGCGCTGCTGCTGATCGACCAGCACGGCGCCGGCCAGGCCGGCGTGGTCGCCGCGCATGCCGCGCCGCCGCGCAAGGACGCCGGCTACTACACCGGCGTGGTCGCCAACGCGGTGCTGGGCGGTTCCTACTCGGCGCGGCTCAACGAGGAG
>DAHUXL010000236.1 GCA_027307195.1 Rhodanobacter sp.
CGTCATGAACGGGAAGGCAGGATCAGCGACGTTCGAGGGTCCCATGCCCATTTTCATTGTCGGCATGCCACGATCCGGCTCCACCTTGCTCGATCACATGCTGTCGGCCCATTCGGCAGTGACCTCTGCAGGCGAGATCAGCGATTTCCAGCGTCAGTTGCACTGGATCGCCGACATCGCGCCACGCGGCAACCAGAGTCTGCTGAAGATTCTCGAACGCGTCGGACAGCTTGATTTCGACGAGCTTGGCGCGCGCTACCTGATGCAGACGCAGTGGCGGGCACAGGGCCGCAAATACTTCATCGACAAACTGCCGATCAATATCCGGATGGTGCCTTTCATACGCCGCGCGCTGCCCCGGGCACCGATCCTGCATCTGGCACGCGATCCGATGGATGTGTGCTACTCCAACCTCAAAATCATGTTCGGCAGCGCCTCGCCTTACTGCTACGACATGCAGAGCCTCGGCCACTATTACGGACAGTACGCGCGCTTGACGAACCACTGGCGCGAGGCTTTGCCCGGCGCCATGCTCGATATTGAGTATGCCTCGCTGGTACGCGATCCGGAGACCACTATGCGCCAGGTGCTCGGGCACTGCAGACTGGAGATCGAGGAGACCTGCCTGCGGCCGGAACTCAACACCTCGCCGGTCGCCACGCCCAGCAGTGCACAAGTGCGCGAATCGATCCATACCCGTGGCATTGACCAGTGGCGACATTACGAGAAGCAGCTGGAACCGTTGCGGCAGGCGCTTGCGGCGGAGCTCCCATCCGCCACGCCCGTTTGACGGCAACGCCGCCCGAGCGGCGATCCAACAGATTTGTGTCGACGTCGTCGACCTGCGCACTACGCATCGGTACCTCTGGCCGGCAGGTATCAGTTGATACGGCTTCCATTGCGCCGAGCCGGCGCTGGAAATCTGGCTGAAGCAACGCGCCCAAAGGTGCCAGCACAAGAGATGTGTATCCGTACATTGTTGTGCCATGCCATCAATGAGGAAGCCAAGCGCCTCTACCTTCATCACGGCTTTGCCGTGTCACCAATCAAACTACTCACCGTCATGCTGAATCTGGCGAAGGTGCCGACGATCGACTGAGATGCATCAGCACATCAATCGTGCCCAAGCGTTCTGATGATCTGCACAGCATGACGGCTCAGGATAGTTTCGAGATGTCATTATGTCGCGGAGGCTTGCGACTCGATGACCAGCCGCAAGGGTTCCAACTGCTTGGCATAGTGCTGCCACTGGTCAATGCCGCGCGTATGAATCGACTGGCGGACCTGAGCGCTGCTGGGCGTGGCCACCGGCGAGGTATTGAGTTCGGGCTGCAGGCAACCCGGTTCGAACGCCAGCCCGCAATGTTGAAGTACCCGGCGCAGCGTGGTTTCCGGATCGCGCACCAGCGATGCATAGGAAACATCGAGCATCGCGTCGGGCATGTTTGTCCGCAAGTGCTTCGTCAGTCGCTCGTACTGCCCGTAGTAATGGCCGAGGCTCTGCAGGTCGTAGCTGTAGGAAGAAATGTTGCCGAACATCGCCTTGAAATTGGAAAAACACGTATCCATCGGTTCGCGAACCATGTGCAGGATCGGCGCATGCGGCAACGCCCGGCGGATGAACGCCACCATCTGCAGGTTGGCCGGCAATTTGTCGATATAAAAGCGGCGTCCCTGCGCACGCCATTGCGTCTGTTTCAGGTAACGTTCGCCCACTTCCGCAAAATCGATATCCGGGCTGCGCTGGATAATCTTCCGCAGTCCTTGCGTCAGCGCCGGGGCAACGTCGGCTGCCCAGTGCAGTTGGCGCCAGAAATCAATGATCTCCCCGGCGGAGGTCACCTGCGAATGGCTCGACAGCATGCGGTCCAGCAAGGTAGTGCCAGAGCGCGGCAGGCCGACGATGAAAATTGGCGTCGGCCCCACAGGGACCGCCGCAGGCTTCGCAGCCATCTTGTCAGTCGTCTCAAGCATGCCGATGAGCGCATCGATGAAGGCTGTTACACCCGCGCCATCATATGGATTGAGCTCGTGCATCAGCGCATTGCATCGCGCCAGCGCCAACCATGCGTCGTCATGCTGCCGCAGATCATCCAGCACCTTGAACCGCACATATTCGAATTCGGCGCGCACGAACATATGGTCTGGATTCTTGCTGTCTTTCGGCAGCTGTCGCAATTGCTCCTGCGCGAAATCGAGCAGGTTTGATTCTGGCTTCTGCTTGCGCAGGTTTGCCAGTGTCATCGCCGCATCACCGAAGCCAGGCCAACGCTGCAGGCACCGCTCAAGCACCTGGCACGCCTGCTCGATGTCGCCGCTGAACTGAAGCAGCATCGCATACAGATGATGATCGCCGGGCGTTTCGATGCCAGTGGCCACGGCCCTGTCCATCAAGGCCTTCGCGACCGCTACTTCGCCCATGTCGAATCGCAGGTTGGCCTGTGCCACCAGCAACTCGGGCGGCGGGTCGGGCGCTTGCGAAAGGAAGTCGAGGCAATCCCGAGCAGCGAGTACTTCTCCCCGAGCCGCGAGGCGCGATGCCAACTGCATGAGGAAAGGTGCATCCTTGGGAAGTTGATGCGTGGCCTGCAAAAGCGGACGGGTCGAGGCTCGCACCTGACCACGCCTGAACATGACGTCGGACAGTTCGACCCAGCTGACGTTATCGTGCGGCACCAGCTGAACGAGTGATTCCAGCGTCGTCTGTGCGGCCTCAAGTTGGTCGGCGGCGATGTATTGCCGCGCCTGTTGGCGAAGTCGGTTTGCTGAGGCCAGGGTTTCTTGTGCATTCATCGGAATGGCATCTTGATCGATAGACAAGGTGAGCTGTCCAGCATACCTAACCTGCCGGTGTGTTCGCCGACAAGGAAATTCTGGATAGCTCTCGTGACACCATGCCTGCTACCGGCGACTGGCGCTCGGCAACAG
>DAHUXL010000240.1 GCA_027307195.1 Rhodanobacter sp.
GCCGACCGGTCAGCTCGATCACTTCCAATGCGCGTTGCAGGCGTTGCGCGTCGTTGCAGCCGATCCGTGCCGCCGCCACCGGATCCCGCAGCGCCAGCCGCGCATGCATGGCGGGCCAGCCCATCTGCTCGGCCTCTGCGGAAAGTCGCGCCCGGATCGCGGGGTCGGCTTCCGGCAAATCGGACAGCCCCTGCTGCAGCGCGCGGAAATACAGCCCGGTGCCACCGACCAGCAACGGCACCCTGCCCTTCGCGCTGATCTGCTGCATCAGCGGCAACGCATCGGCACGAAAATCCGCCGCCGAATACGGCTGACTCGGATCGCGGATGTCGATCAATGCGTGCGGATGGCGCGCCAGCGTCGCGGCATCGGGTTTCGCGGTACCGATGTCCATGCCGCGATAGACGAGCGCCGAATCCACGCTGACCAGATCCAGCGCAAAACGCTCGCTCAGCTCGCACGCCAGCGCGGTCTTGCCGGAGGCGGTGGGGCCCATCAGGAAGATGGCGAGTGGGCGCTGGTCGAAAGACATGGGCTCATTGTAACGGGCACATGGCGGTTCAAAGGCAGCGTCATCTGCGGAGCAGCAGCGCTCCACAAAAGCAAAGGCCGGCGTCATCGACGCGAGCCTTTGTGGTTACACGAGTTGCCGACTTACTTCGCCGGCACGCCCATGTCCTTCAGCAGGTTGTCGGCGTGATCGAGGTGGTGCATCACCCACAACATGTAGCGCACGTCGACCTGGATCGAGCGGTTGAGCTGCGGGTTGAACAGCCAGTCGCCGCTTACCGATTCCCAGTTGCCGTCGAACGCCAAGCCGACCAGCTGGCCATTCGCGTCCATCGCCGGCGAGCCGGAGTTGCCGCCGGTGATGTCGAGGTCGGCGAGGAAATCGACCGGCAGCACGCCCAACTTCGGCGACGCGTAGGCGTCGAATGCCTTGGCCTTGATCGCGGCGAGTTCGGCCTTCGGCGAGTTGAACGGCTCGATGCCGGTGTCCTTTTCCAGAATGCCCTGCACCGTGGTGAACGGCGCATAGCTCACACCGTCACGCGGGGCGACGCCCTGCACGTTGCCGAAGGTGACGCGCAGCGAGCTGTTCGCATCGGGATAGACCGGCAGGTGCTGCGAGTCCTTCCACGCGATCATCGCCTGCATGTAGCGCGGACGCAGCTTGCTCATCTCGCCGGCGCGCGCGTCCTGCTCGTCCTCGAGTTTCTTCAGCTGCGGCTGCATCGCGACAGCGAGCTTGAGCATGCTGTCGTTGCTGGCGTCGATCGCCTTGGCGTCGGCCTTGAACCACTTCAGCCGCTCGTCGGTATTGCCCAGCTGGCTGCCGGCGTAGAGCGAGGCAACTTTCTGGCTGAGCTGCGCCTCGGTCTTCGCGTCACCGAGCCACACATCGAGCGCGGGCAAGCGCTGGTCCTTCGGCAAGGTCATGTAGCGCTGCAGGCCATACACCATCAGCTGCTGGTCGACCTTCGGATCGTAGCGACGCTCCATCTGTTTGAGCGCGCCTTCGATGCGCACTTCGTCGCGCTGCTGGTAGCCCGGATCACGCTGCAGGTCCGGCTTGGCGCGCTCCTTGGACAGCCGCACCAAGCGCAAGGCGCTGCTCAGCATCGAGGAACGGTTGACCAGACCCAGATCGAGGCTGCGCTCGCGAGTGGCCTTGTCAGCAGCGATCGCCTGACGCAGCTTGCCGATGTCGGCGACCAGTGCCGCGTTGTCGGCACCGCCCTGCTGCTTCAGCCACGCTTCCAGCTGGGCTTCCTGCGCGCGCTTGACGTTGACCGCATCGGCACGGCGCAGACCTTCGAGCTGGCCACCGAAGTTCTTCAGGTAGTTGTTGAGGCCGGCGACCATGCTGGCGTACTTCACCGCCACTTTCGGATCGGCCTTGCCGGCGGTGTTGATGAGGCTGAGCGTGTCCTCGTACACCTTGATCTGGGTCGGGTAGACCCAGTCGATCGAGCTCTGCACTTCATCGGCGAGACGGTAGCGATTGGTGCGGCCCGGATAGCCGACCACCATCACGTAGTCGCCGTTCTCCACGCCCTGCGGGTTCACCTTGAGCACGTGCTTCGGGTGATACGGCACGTTGTCCTTCGCGTAGGTCGCCGACTTGCCGTCCTTCGAGACATAGGCACGCAGGTAGCTGAAGTCGCCGGTGTGACGCGGCCACATCCAGTTGTCGACATCGCCGCCGAACTTGCCGATCGACTCCGGCGGCGCGTAGACCAGGCGCACGTCCTTGATCTCAAGCTGCTTGATCAGCTGGTAGCTGCAGCCACCGTGGAAGGTGTAGACGTCGCAGCGGTAACCGTCACTCTCGCAGCCTTTCACCAGTTCCTTGATCGCCAGCTCGATCGCCTTGTAGCGCTCGGCACCGCTCATGCTGTCGTTGAGCTTGGCGTTGACGTCCCTGGTGACGTCGCGGATTTCCTCGGTAACGAACACGCGCATGTCGGGCGAGCCTTCCAGCTCTTCCGCCTGCGTCTTCGCCAGGAAACCGTCGACGATCAGGTTCTTCTGCGGCGTGGAGTTGTACTGCAGCGCGCCGTAGCCGCAGTGATGGTTGGTGACGATCAGCGCATCCGCCGACACGAACGAAGCGGTACAACCGCCGAGGCTGACGATCGCGCCCATCGGATAGGCGGTCAGGTCGGTCAGCTTGCCCGGGTCGAGCTTCAGGCCGTGCTGCTTCAGCGTTTCGGCGATCTTCGGCAATTGGGCGGGCTGCCACATGCCTTCGACAGCATGGACGGTACCGGCAAGGCCGGCGGCCAGCGCAGCAGCGAGCAGAACACGACGCATGGACAACTCCTTCAACGTGGGCGGATAACGAGCCATGTCGCATTTTCTTGCGACATGGCTGATCTTTATGCCGCAAACCCATGTTGCGGCGACAGTGACTTTCGGCAGGGTCCAGACCGTTGACCCTGCTCGCCGCCATCGTGCCCGTGCCCCTTCGGTGCTCGAGGCGATCCCTCTATAATTGCCATCTCCCTGCCCGCGATGCGGGTCAATCAATGGATTCCCCATGCCGCAGACGATGAAAGCCTTGGTCAAGCGCAAGCCCGAACAGGGCATCTGGATGGAAGAAGTGCCGCTGCCGGTGGTCGGCCCGAACGAAGTGCTGATCAAGATGGAGAAGACGGCCATCTGCGGCACCGACCTGCACATCTACAAGTGGGACGAGTGGAGCCAGCGCACGATCAAGCCCGGTCTCACCATCGGCCACGAGTTCGTCGGCCGCATCGTCGAAATCGGCCCCGGCGTGACCGGCTACAAGATCGGCGACCGCGTTTCCGCGGAAGGCCATATCGTCTGCGGCCACTGCCGCAACTGCCGTGCCGGCCGCCAGCACCTGTGCCCGAACACGATCGGTATCGGCGTGAACCGCAACGGCGCGTTCGCCGAATACATGACCATGCCGGCCTCGAACCTGTGGCCGATCCCGGACCAGATCCCGTCCGAGCTGGCCGCGTTCTTCGATCCCTATGGCAATGCCGCGCACTGCGCGCTGGAGTTCGACCTGATCGGCGAGGACGTGCTGATCACCGGCGCCGGCCCGATCGGCATCATTGCCGCCGGCATCTGCAAGCACATTGGCGCGCGCAACGTGGTGGTCACCGACATCAACGACTACCGTCTGAAGCTCGCCGCCGACATGGGCGCGACGCGGGTGGTCAACGTGTCCAAGCAGTCGCTCAAGGACACAGTGAAGGACCTGCATATCGAAGGCTTCGACGTCGGCCTGGAGATGAGCGGCAACCCGCGTGCATTCGCCGACATGCTCGACTGCATGTACCACGGCGGCAAGATCGCGATGCTCGGCATCATGCCGCGCGGCGCCGGCATCGACTGGGACAAGGTGATCTTCAAGGGCCTCACCCTGCAGGGTATCTACGGCCGCAAGATGTACGAGACCTGGTACAAGATGACCCAGATGGTGCTGACCGGCTTCCCGCTGCAGAAGGTGCTGACCCACCAGATCGCGATTGACGATTTCCAGAAGGGTTTCGACCTGATGGACGCCGGCACCTGCGGCAAGGTCGTCTGCTCCTGGAATTGAGCCTTGCGGTTCGACCCGGAACACGAGTCCACGCTCCCTGACCGCGGCTGAAACACGGGGAGCCTGCCCTTCACGGACAGGCCGGCTTCTCCGTACACTGGATCCACTCGGCCGGGGCGCCGGGGATGTTGGATGACCGGCGTGTTGCACCCCGCGCCGCCGGACCAGCGCTGACGGAGAGTTCCCATCATGGTTGATCGTCGTCGTATTCCCGATGACTTGCGCCTGGCCCGGCTACGCGCACATGCCGACCGTCTGTACCGCTCGCACCGGTTGCGCAAGGCCCTGCTCATCCTTGGCATCGTGCTGGTGGTGTTCGGCCTGCTGGGTTTCTTCGCCGGGCCGCCGATCATCCGTGCGCAGCTGCAGAGCCGCCTCGGCGCCAAGCTCGGCCGACCTGTCAGCATCCGCGCGGCGCACGTGAATCCGTATACGTTGCGGCTGCAACTGGATCAGCTGCATGTCGGCGATGCGGACGGCCATTCACCGTTCGTCGACGTGGATCAACTCGTCATCAATGCTTCCTGGACCTCGCTGTTCCGGCTCGCACCGGTACTGGACGAGTTGTCCCTGCAACACCCGCAGTTGCACATCACCCGCAATGGGCCTCAGCACTTCAATTTCTCCGACCTGATCGAGCGTTTCTCAGGCACGGCCGATCCCCATGCCAAGCCAGCCCGTTTCGCGCTGGCCAATATCAGCGTACACAACGGCGATATCCAGTTCGACGATCAGGTGCTGAAGACCAGCCACCGGGTCGACCAGATCGAAGTGGGCATCCCGTTCCTGGCCAACCTGCCATCCGACACCGATCTGTTCGTGCAGCCGCTGCTGGCGATGCGCGTGGACGGCAGCCTTTTGCGCATCGATGGGCAGACCAAGCCGTTCGCCGACAGTCGTGAGTCGGTGATGACCTTCCAACTGGATCGGCTGGACTTGCCCCGCTATCTGGCCTACGCACCGGAACCGCTGCCGATCGCGGTACCGCACGGCCAGCTGTCCGGCAAACTGGAGCTGCATTTCACGACGGGCAAGAGCGGCAACCAGCTGCGCCTCGATGGCGACCTTGCACTGGACGACTTCAGGCTGACCACTCCCGACGGCAACGCACTGATGGAACTGGGCCACGGCAGCGCCAGACTCACCGATGTGCAACCTCTGCAGTCGCGTTACCACCTGGGCGCGGTCGGTGTGGACAAGCTGACCCTGCACTATCACCGCGCTGCCGATGGCCACAGCAACTTCGACGCGCTGACCGCCAGCGACCCGTCCAAACCGGCCGGACCGCCGACCGAAGTGAAGATCGATGTGCTGAGCCTGAGAGACAGCCGCTTCGACTATGCCGACCTGGGTTCCAGCGGCGAGCAGCCGGGCACGCTCGACCTGCAAAACCTGCACGGCACACTGCGCGGCCTGTCGACCGTGACGGCACCTGCCGCCGTGCTCGACGTGGCTGGCCAACTGGCCGGTGGCAATATCGCGAGCAGCGGCAAACTCGATCTTGCCAATACGCACTACAGCGGCAAGTTCAGCCTGAAGGACGCCAGGCTGGCGCCACTGCAGGCACTTGCCCTGCCCCAGCTGCAAGCCACCATCGACGGCGGCACGCTGGATGTCGCAGGCCAGCTGGTGGCCGAATGGGGCAAGCGCATCAATGTGCACCTGGAACCAGCCACGATCAGCGTCAATTCGCTGGAACTGAAGCACGCTGACAGCAAGGTGGCTCCGGTGGCATGGAAGTCACTGGAACTGAAGATTGCCAGGCTCGATCTGGCCGACAACGAAGCCCGCCTGGACAGCCTCGTCGCACGCGGCCTGAAGCTGGATGTGCAGCGCCAGCGCAATGGCAGCTTCGATCTGGCCGCGCTGATGGGACCGTCGGCGCCGGGCAAGGTGACGCCCCGCGGTGCCGCGACCAGGAACAAGGCCAAACCAGCGCCTGCTGCCTCGCCAAGCTGGCACTGGAGCCTGACTCAGCTGCAGGTCGAAGACAGCGATATCAACTACAGGGATCTTGCCGCTGACAAGCCGATGCCGTTGGCCGTGCATGTCGGGCATTACAGCATTCAGGGCCTGTCCGACGACATGCACCGGCCGCTGAAACTGGCGTTGACCGGCAAGCTCGGCAAGGGCGACTACGACGTCAACGGCAGCGTGAAACCGCAGCCGATGGAAGCCGACCTGCGTCTGAACACGCACGGCATGGATATCGCGCCGCTGCAGTCGATGATCAGCGTACCGCTCAACGTGCGCATCGGCAGTGCCCTGCTCAGTCTGGACGGCCATTTGCGCTACAGCGACCGCGGCAGCGCGCCGGCACACATCGACTACCGTGGCCAGGCCACTCTGGGCAGGGTCAAGGTGCAGGACAAGCTGACCGGCGACGACTTCCTGCGCTGGCACTCGTTGAGCGCAACCGGTCTGACGGTACGCTTGGGCCAGGGCGCACCCCATGCCGATATCGGTGGCCTTGCGCTGAGCGATTTCTATGCGCGCGTGATCGTCAACCCGACTGGTCGCATCAACCTGCAGGACGTCGTGGCCAGTCCGGAAACCGCGCCAGTGTCGGTAACCCGCGAACAAAGCGCGCCGCAGGCCGCAGCCGCGGCGACTGCGGCAGCAGCCAAACCAGCCGTCGTGGAAGGCCCCCGGCCGGAAATCCGGGTTGGCCAGATCACGGTAGCCCGCGGCCAGCTGAACTACACCGACAACTTCATCAAGCCGAACTATACCGCCAACGTCACCGACCTGAGCGGCAAGGTGGGTGCGTTCGGCACCGCCGATGGCACGCCCCCTGCCGAACTGGTGCTGCAAGGAAAGCTGGACGAGAACTCGCCGGTGGATATCGGCGGCACCATCAACCCGCTGACTCCCGTGGCCTTTCTTGACATCAAGGCCAAGGCAAACGGTGTCGAGCTCACCCATCTCTCGCCCTATTCCGGCAAATACGCCGGCTACCCGATCACCAGTGGCCAGCTCAACGTCGACGTGCACTACCAGCTCGATCAGCGCAAGCTGACGGCTGACAACCACATCTTCATCACCCAGCTGACCTTCGGCGACCGCCTCGAGGGGCCGGGCGTGAGCCACCTGCCGGTCAAGCTGGCGGTGGCCTTGCTGAAGGACGCCGACGGCAACATCGACGTCAACCTGCCGGTCTCCGGCTCACTGGACGATCCTCAGTTCAGCATGGGCAGCTTGATCTGGCATGCCATCGGCAACCTGCTGGCCAGGGCGGTGACTTCGCCGTTCCGCCTGCTCGCCTCGATCGGTGGCGGCAACCACCCCGACCTGGGCTATGTGGAGTTTGCGCCAGGCTCGGCCGTGCTGGATGCCGGGGCTCAGGCGCGCCTGGACCAGCTGGTGAAGCTGTTGCAGAGCAAGCCCTCGCTGACTCTCGACATCACCGGGCGCATCGACCCCGATATGGACGAGAGCGGACTGCGCAAAGTGATGGTCGACGACCTGATACACCAGGCCAAGGCCGACGACGACGGCAAGAAGGAAGATCCAGCCACGCTCCAGCTCACTCCCGACGAGTACGAGCATTACCTGGAGCACGTCTACAAGCACACCAAGTTTCCCAAGCCGAAGAACATGATCGGCCTGACCAAATCGCAACCGCCAGAGGAAATGCACCAGTTGCTGGAGGCCAATATGCCGGTCGATGCGGCTGCCTTGAAGCAGCTCGCCGAACACCGCGCTCAGGCAGTGCAAGCCTGGCTGAAGGGCAAGCTCGACGACAAGCGCATGGCCATGCAGCCACCCAAGCTGGACGCCAAGGGCATCGAGGACAAAGGCAAGACCACCCGGGCGGACTTCGGCCTGCATTGAGGCGCTCGCGGATGGCAAGATGCGGGCGATGTACAACGTGCAGGCGCGTCGCGCGCATGACGGGCGGGGCAGTTCACGGCAAGGCCAAGAGGCCTCACAATAAACACTTTCCCCGACTGAAATCCTCCTCATGACCTACACTGCCAAGGCACGTTACGCCAGCGAACTCGAATCCATCCGCGAGCAGGGCCTGTTCAAGGCAGAGCGCATCATCACCTCGCCGCAGTCCGCCGAAATCGAGCTGGAAGGCGGTCGGAAGGTCCTCAACTTCTGCGCCAACAACTACCTCGGCCTGGCCGACAACGCGGAAGTGATCCAGGCCGCGAAGGACGCACTCGACACGCACGGCTTCGGCATGGCCAGCGTGCGTTTCATCTGCGGAACCCAGGATCTGCACAAGCAGCTGGAGGCGAAAATCGCCGACTTCTTCGGCACCGAAGACACCATCCTCTACGCCGCCTGCTTCGATGCCAACGGCGGCCTGTTCGAGCCATTGCTGGGGGAAGAGGACGCCGTCATTTCCGACGCGCTGAACCACGCCTCGATCATCGACGGTATCCGTCTGTGCAAGGCCAAGCGCTTCCGCTATGCCAACAGCGACATGACTGACCTCGAAAAGCAGCTGCAAGCAGCCGATGCTGCCGGCGCGCGCACCAAGCTGATCACTTCGGACGGCACGTTCTCGATGGACGGCTTCATCGCGCCGCTGGACCAGATCACCGCACTCGCCGCGAAATACAACGCGCTGGTGCACATCGATGAATGCCATTGTACCGGCTTCCTCGGCGACACCGGTCGCGGTGCAGCCGAAGTGAACGGCGTGATGGACAAGATCGACATCTTCACCGGCACGCTGGGCAAGGCGCTCGGCGGTGCGTTGGGCGGCTTCACTACCGGCCGCAAGGAAGTGATCGAATTGCTGCGCCAGCGCTCACGCCCGTACCTCTTCTCCAACTCGCTGCCGCCGCACGTGGTTGCCGCTGCCATCAAGGTGTTCGACATGCTGAGCAGCGCCGGCGACCTGCGCAACGTACTCAAGGAAAACACCCGCTATTTCCGCGAGCAGATGAGCGCGGCCGGCTTCGACATCAAGCCGGGCGTGCACCCGATCGTGCCAGTAATGATCTACGACGCGAAACTGGCGCAGGCGATGGCTGCCGGCTTGCTGGAGGAAGGCATCTATGTCACCGGCTTCTTCTACCCGGTGGTGCCGCAGGGCCAGGCGCGCATCCGCACGCAGATGAGCGCGGCACATACCCGCGAACATCTCGATCGCGCGATTGCCGCGTTCACCAAGGTGGGTCGGCAATTGGGCGTGATCGGCAGCTGATCAAATCGCTTTGGCAGAACGGGCACTCGTTGCTCGCTCTGCCAAATATCGACAGTCAGCGTTTACCCTTGCGGGTATCAAGTGCACTGACTTCGTCAGCACTCAGTTGCCGCCATTGGCCCTTCGCCAACTCGCCCAGCGTCAATGGCCCGATCGCTACCCGGATCAGACGCAGCACATCGAAACCCAACGCTGCCATCAAGCGGCGGATGTGGCGGTTGCGGCCTTCATCCAGCACCACTTCCAGCCACGCATTCTTCTCGGCGGCACGCAGCAGCGTCGCTCGCCGCGCCTTCAGCAGGTCGCCAGCATCGTTGATACCCGCCTGCATCGCTGCCAGCGCTGTCGCATCCGGCTGGCCAGCCACCTGTACGTGGTAAGTCTTGTCCAGGTGGGTGGCCGGATCAGTGATCCCGGCAGCCCAGGTGGTGTCGTTGCTCAACAGCAGCAAACCTTCGCTGGCCTTGTCCAGTCGACCGACCGGGCCCAACCATGGCAGGCCGGCTGCAGTCAGCGCGGTATAAACCGTGGCGCGGCCCTGCTCGTCAGCCGCGCTGACAACCAGTCCGCGCGGTTTGTTGAAAGCCACATGGATGCACTCGGCGGATTTCACTACCAAACCGTCGACGGCGACCTGCTGCCGATCGATCAGCGTCGGGTGATAGGGATCGCGCACGATACGCCCATCCAGGCTGACGCGGCCGGCGCGTATCCACTGCTCAGCCTGACTGCGAGAACAAGCGCCCAGCTTGGACAGGACCCGCGCCAGCCCGTGTCGAGGCGGTTGCATCACGGGCGCAGCGGAACGTGCGGAAAGAAAAGGCGGGCGAGACATCCCGCTAGCGTATAAGCCAGAGCCGCAGCATCACAAGGATCATTATGGAATGATGGGCCAATCCGGATATTGAACGTCGTTATCTGGCATGTATGGGAGCTGTTTCGACATGCCAAAAAAAACCCGGCCGAAGCCGGGTTTTTTCATACTGCTTTACCGAGGTTCGATTACTGCTGAACCTGCAGTTCCGTACGACGATTCTGCGCACGACCTGCGTCGGTTGCATTGTCGCCAATCGGGTTGCTCATACCGTGACCGATCGGGCCTTCCAGACGGCTTGCGTCGATGCCGTGGCTGGTCAGGTAGTTGTAGACGATCGATGCGCGACGCTCCGACAGGCTCTGGTTGTAAGCTTCGGTGCCCTTCGAGTCGGTGTAACCGGCAACCGTCACATGCACCTGCGGGTAACGCTGCAGGGTATCGACAGCCTGGTTCAGGACCGCGATCGAGTCGGCGCTCGGCTCAGCCAGCGACTTCGAAATATCGGTCTCACCCTTCTTCGGGCGATCGAACTTGAAGTTCACGCCGCGCAGGTCGATCACGACCTTCTGCGGGCAACCGTCGGGGCCAACGATCGTGCCGGCGGCCGTGCCCGGGCACTTGTCGTCGCAATCGTTCACGCCGTCGCCATCGCTGTCCTTGGTCGAGCAATCAGCCGGCGGCGGGGTCGCTGCCACTGGGGCCGGAGCCGCTGCCGGAGCGCCGAAGCGCGACACGATGCTGAAACCGAGGAACCAGTCACCATAACCGCTCTTCGCGGGCTGGGTCTTGTTGTCCCAGTCATAGCGATAGCCACCTTCGACGCGGATGTCCGAGCTGTCGGTGATCGTCTTGGAGACGCCGCCGCCCACCTCAGCTGCCGGCGACCAGCCGCTATCACCCAAGGAATGATGGTTGCTGCCCATCACACCAGCGAGCAGGTATGGACGCCAAGCGTTCCAATCGCCCGCATAGAAACGCGCAACGGCACCAACGTTGTTGTTGGACCACTTGTCATGCGAGTGGCCCGTGCCGCCATTCACTACCCGATTATCAACCTTGCGGCTGGTGCGATCGAAGAAAAGGTCGATCGACGCGTTCGGCGAGATGAAGCGACCTACACCCAGACCGTAATAGATCTGACGGCTGTTGGTATTGCGGTCGGTGTCGTTGTAATAACCGCCGATGGTCGGCGCGATATACCAACGATCGTCATAGGTCGACGTGGCCGTGCTGGTGCTGGCGGCATCGGCTGGAGCAGCAGTGGTGTCCTGCGCATGAACGGCACCTACGCCGCCCAGGGCCAGCGCGATAAGAAAATACAAGCCCTTACGTTTCATCAGGTGTCTCCTCAATTATTAGGTTTTCGCGTCCGTTCAACCCCAACCGGAAGTCGCGCGTCAGAACTGAACTACGTCATTCAGAGCATTTACAGCCCCTGCTTGGCGTTTCTGCGGCAAGCGGCGGGCAGTGTAGCAAACTTGTTAAGTTATTGGTGCTTTAACGCTGCGCAACTAAATCCTGGTGAGATTCCGTTCAGAAAAGTTTGTTGGCAACACGCCGTCAAATTCTTCGGGTAGCTGTCACGCACTACATGCAGCTTTCAATACTTGTCCATAGGTCGAACAGGAAGATCGGCAGGGTCAGCGGCCATCAATGCCTCTGCCCCTGTCTTAATCTTCCACTCACGCCGTCTTTACAACGTGAAGAGCGCAAGGAACTGCTGCAACGGCATCGCATCGAGCTGTGCCGCATCCTTCGTCGCCGCCATGATCGCCTTGACCCGATGCGCCGGCAAATGGTCGCGCATGGCCGCTTCGAATTTCTGCAGCAGCACAGGGATACCCTCGGCACGACGCTTGCGGTGACCGATCGGGTAGTCGATCGATACCTTTCCTGTACTGCTTCCATCCTTGAAGAACACTTGCACTGAATTGCCGATGTAACGCTTGGCAGGATCGAAATAATCCCTCGTGAACTGCGGATTTTCAACCACTGTCATCCTGTTGCGCAACGCATCGATGCGCGGATCGGCGGCAATGTCGTCGTTGTAGTCGCTG
>DAHUXL010000244.1 GCA_027307195.1 Rhodanobacter sp.
CCGTTGTCGCCCTGCCCCACCGCGACGATGCGGTCGCCGGCCTTGAGCTTGCCGGACTTGATCGCCGGGCCGCCGGGCACCAGGGTGAAGATCATCGTGTAGTCGTCGCGCGCCTGCAGCTGCGCACCGATACCTTCCAGCGACAGTTTCATCGCGATGTCGAAGTTCTCAGCCGCACGCGGGCCGAGGTAGTCGGTATGCGGGTCGGTGGTTTCGGCGTACGCGGTCATGAAGGTCTGGAACGCGTCCTCGCCATCGAGCTGCTTGACCCGCTCGATGTAGCCGGCATAGCGCTTGTCCAGCGTCTTGCGGATGTCGTCGTCATTCTTGCCGGCCAGCTTCAGGCGCAGCCAGTCGTTCTTGGTGCGCTGGCGCCACAGCGTGTCCAGCTCGGCCTGGTCTTTCGGCCAGTCCGCATGCTCGCGATCGAACGTGTAGCTTTCGTCGACGGAAAAATCGAAACCCTGCTTGAGCAGACCGCGCGCGTAGGTCATGCGCTCGACCGCGCGCTGCACGTACAGGTTGAATACCGAGAACGGTGCGGACAGATCCTCGTTCCAGATCGCGTCGTCGAGCTTGGTCTTCAGTGGCGCGAACTTCGCCATGTCGGCCTGGGTGAAGAACACCTTCTCGCTGTCGAGCAACTTGAAGTAGGCGGCATAGATGCGCGCCGACATCGCGTCGTCAAGCGGCTGCGCGTCGTAGTGGAAGCGGGTCAGGAAGCGCGCCGACAGCTGCGCGGCCTGTGCCTCGCTGGGCGTGGAGGTGAGCGGCCAGCTGGCCGCCTTGCGGCCTGTGCTGCCGGCACCGAGATCGGCCGCCGACTGCGCGAAGACACAGGTCGCGGTGAGGGCAAGCAACAGGACCAGCGCAGGACGAAATTTCATGGAGGCTCTCAAGCTGACTCGGTGACACCGGCTGCATGGGCCTGCAGGTCGGCGTGATAGGACGAACGCACCAGCGGACCGGAGGCGACGTGATGGAAACCCATCGCCTCACCGGCTTCGCGCAGCGCCTCGAATTCTTCGGGAGTCCAGTAGCGCACCACCGGATGATGGTGCGGCGTGGGCTGCAGATACTGACCAATGGTGATCATCTCGACGTCATGGGCGCGTAAATCGCCCATCGTCTCGATCACCTGATCCCAGGTTTCGCCAAGACCCAGCATGATGCCGGACTTGGTCGGCACCTGCGGATGCTGCGCCTTGAAGCGCTTGAGCAGGTCCAGCGACCACTGGTAGTCGGCGCCCGGACGCACTTCGCGGTACAGGTGCGGCACGGTTTCCAGGTTGTGGTTGAACACGTCCGGCGGGAAATCCCTGAGCACTTCCAGCGCGCGCTCCATGCGGCCCTTGCCGCGGAAGTCGGGCGTGAGGATCTCGATCCGGATGTTCGGGCTGGCATGACGCGTGGCGCGGATGCACGCGGCGAAATGCCCGGCACCGCCGTCGCGCAGATCGTCGCGGTCGACCGAGGTGATCACCACGTACTTCAGGCGCATGTCGCGGATCGTCTCGGCCAGCCGCGCCGGCTCCAACGGATCGGGTGCGGATGGGCGGCCATGCGCCACATCGCAGAACGAGCAACGGCGGGTGCAGACCTCGCCGAGGATCATGAACGTCGCGGTACCCTTGCTGAAGCATTCGTGGATGTTCGGGCACGATGCCTCTTCGCACACAGTGACCAGCGCGTTCTCGCGCAGACGCGCCTTCAGCTGCGCCACGGCGTTGCCTTGCGGCAGTCGCACGCGGATCCACGACGGCTTGCGCAGGGTCGGTACGGCGGTATCGAAACCGGCACGGTTCAGCGCGATCTTGTCGTTGCCGACCTGTTTTTCACCGGCCGGCGCACCGCTGACGACGGTGATCGGGATGACGTTGGCGGAAGAGGAGGAAATTTCGCTCATGTAGACAGCTCAGACCGCTGCACGAGCGGGTAGTTCGGGTAAGACAGGGGCAGCTGGCTCGGCGGCAAAGCCGAACTGGCGGCAGAACTCCTCCACCAGCACGTCCTCGACCGTGGCCAACTGCGACGGGCCGCCCAAGTCTAGCAGCTGTGTGACCGCCAAACCCTTGTAACCGCAGGGGTTGATGCGGTGAAACGGCTCCAGGTCCATGGCCACGTTGAAGGCCAGCCCGTGGAAGCTGCAGCCGCGTCGCACGCGCAATCCCAGCGCAGCGATTTTGGCGTCTGCCGCGTACACGCCGGGCGCGCCTTCACGTCGCGCCGCCACGACATTCCAGTGCGCCAGCGTGTCGATCAGCGACTGCTCGATCCTGTTGACCAGCTCGCGCACGCCCACGCCGACCCGACGCAGGTCGATCAACGGATAACCGACGATCTGGCCGGGGCCGTGATAGGTCACCTGGCCGCCGCGATCGACCGGCACCACCGGAATATCGCCCGGCGCCAGCACGTGCTCCATCTTGCCGGCCTGGCCGAGGGTGAACACCGGGTCGTGTTCCAGCAGCCACAGCTCGTCGACGGTGTCGGCCGTGCGATTGTCGGTGAACGCGCTCATCGCCTTCCAGGTCGCCGCGTACGGCTGGCGACCAAGGCGACGGATTTTCAGCGGCAACGACATGAGGGTGACCTGAGAACAGAGAACGGGAATGTTTGAGGCGTTTCGCAGGTAGTCAAGGGTGCAGGGGCCAAACGAAACCGGTCAGCGCAGGGTGGCGAAAAATCGACGTTCCCGGTTCTCCGTTCCGCTTTTCACATGGTGTAGCGGATATCCGGACTCCCGCGCAGCGCGGCGTGGGCTGCCTCGTATTGCTCGCGGTTCTCGCAGCGAAAGCTCACCGTGACCGAGACGAAATTGCCGGCGCCGGAATGCCGGTGCCGCACGCTCTCGTGCAGCACATGCAGGCCGGCACGCTCCAGCAACTGCGGCACGTGGGTCGGCAGGTTTGCGCTGGCACTGCCGACCGCGGTGATCTCGAACTCGCCAGGGAACTGGAAGCCCTTGCCTTCCTGCTTCGCTTTCGTGAAGTCGATCGGTTGCATTACTTGGTGCCCGGCGCCTGTTCGGTGTTGCCCTTGCTGCTGTGGAACCACAGCATGATGCTGTCCCACAGGCGCGAGAAGAAGCCGCCCTGCGGCGCATCGTTCATGGCGATCAGCGGCACGTTCTGCACCGGCTGGCCGGCCAGCGTGATGCGCAGCGTACCCACCTGCTGGCCCTTCTTGAACGGCGCGATCAGCGTGGCCGGGATGTCCATGGTGGCCTTGAGCTGGTCGTACTCGCCACGCTTGACCGTGACCTGCACATTGTCGGCGACACCCAGCGGCAGCTGGTTCGTCTCGCCCTTCCACAGCCGCGGCGTGGCCAGCGGCTTGCTGGCGTCATACAGCTTGTGCGTCTCGTAGAAACGGAAGCCGTAGCTGAGCAGCGCCATCGCCGAATCGGCGCGCGCCTTCTCGCTGCTGGCACCCATCACGATCGCGATCATGCGCGACTCGCCCTGCTTGGCCGATGCTGCCAGGCAGTAGCCGGCAGCGGCGGTGTGACCGGTCTTGATGCCGTCCACGCTCGGGTCGCGCCACAGCAGGGTGTTGCGGTTGTGCTGTTTGATCCCGTTCCACTCGAACTCCTTCACCGCGGAAATCGCGTAGTCCTCGGGGAAATCGTGGATCAGCGCGCGCGACAGGATCGCCACGTCGTGCGCGGTGGTGTAGTGGTTCTCGATCGGATAGCCGGAAGCGTTCTGGAAATTCGAGTTCACCATGCCGAGCTGTTTTGCATACGCGTTCATCAGGCCGGCGAAGGCCGACTCGGAACCGGCGGTATGCTCGGCCAGCGCGATCGCCGCATCGTTGCCGGACTGGATGATCAGGCCGTACAGCAGATCCTTCAGCGGCACCTGGCTGTTGAGCTTGAGGAAGCTGGTGGAACCGTCGGTGCCCGCACCGCCGCCGCGCCAGGCGTTCTCGCTAATGGTCACCGGATCGGTCATGTGGACCTTGCCGTTGGCGACCTCGGCGGAGACCACGTAGTCGGTCATGATCTTGGTGATCGAGGCCGGTTCCACGCGCAGGTCGGGCTCCTTGCTGGCGAGAATCTGGCCGGTGGCGTAATCCATCAGCACCCAGCTCTTGCCGTCGACATCCGGCGGCGGCGGCACCGGCGCTTCAGGCACCACCGGGCGTGGCACCGGCGACGGACGCGGAGGTGTCGTCTGGGCAACGGCAACGCCGACCAGCAACACGGCGGCGGCGAACGGAATCAGGGTACGGCGGAAGAAATTCATCGGGTTGTTCAGTCCAGTCTTTGAATGTCGGCAGCAAAAACATGCCGAGTGATTAAAAAGGGGTACGCAAATCCTGCTCAGTCTACCGCGACCTGAGGCCGTGGCAGCCCCATGCCTTCGATCCGGGCGCTGACCTGGTCGGCACGATCCACATCGGCCAGCGGCCCGACCCGCACGCGACGCACGCGACGACCGTTGACGTCGGCAGCCATTACCTGCACCTCGCCAAGGTTGGCCTGACGCAGACGCTGGGCCAGCCGCTCGGCATTGTCCGCATCCGAGAACGCGCCCACCTGCAAGTAGATACCCGGGTGTCCGGATGGGACCACAGCCGGCGGCGGCAGTTCCGGCGCCGGCTGGCCCGGATCGATGCCGCGCACCTCGACCAGCCCGGTGCCCTTGGGCCAGATGCCGATCTTCACCGCGGCCGCGTAGGAAAGGTCGATCACCCGGTTCTGGTGGAACGGGCCGCGGTCGTTGACCCGCACGATCACGCTCTTGCCGTTCTCCAGGTTGGTGACGCGCGCGTAGCTGGGCAGCGGCAACGTGGTGCTGGCCGCGCTGAACGCATACATGTCGTAGGTTTCCAGACTGGAGGTCTTGTAGCCGTGGAATTTGTTGCCGTAGAACGAAGCGATACCGCGCTCGTCATAGTCGCGCGCACTGGGCAGCACGTTGTACGTATGCCCGAGTACGGTATACGGCGACTTGTTGCCGTACAGCGAACGCGGCTCGGCCTTCGGCACCGGCTCGATCAGCTTGCTGACGTCCGGCACGTCGCCCGGCACGCTGTCGCTGCCGTCGCGGTAACGGCTGCCCTGCGACTTGCTGAGGTCGTCGCGGAAGCTGTCGCTGCCGGCGGCGGCGCCAGCCCGGCCCGGTTGCGAGCGGCTGCTGCCGGCATGGGAGGGTTTCGTCTTCGCACCGCCGCAGCCAGCCAGCACCATCATCGCCAGCAGCAGCGCCGCCACGCCGGCCAACCTCATGGTGCGGCGTCCGCCTGGGCCACGCCGGCGGCGATGGCGCCCGCCAGCTGATCGACCGCCATCGCATACAGCGGACTGCGGTTGTAGCGCGTGATCACGTAGAAATTCTGGAAGGTGAACCAGTACTCCGGTCCGTTCGGACCGTCCAGCGTCTGCAGGCTGCTGGGTTGCGCCGGCGACAGCGGCTGCAGCGGCGCGTAGCCCCACGCCTCGAGTTGTTCCAGCGGCCACTGCGGCGCGGCGTCCTTCGCCGCGATCGGTCGCGCCGCCGCATCCGGCTGCGCCCGCGCCGCCACCGGACCACCACTGACCCAGCCGTGCTTCGCGAAGTAGTTCGCCACGCTGGCGAAGATGTCCGGCAACGAGTTCTGCAGGTCGATGTGGCCGTCCTGATCCGCGTCCACCGCAAAGTCGCGGATGCTGGTGGGCATGAACTGTCCCCAGCCCTGTGCGCCGGCATACGAGCCGGTGAGCGTGTCGATCGGCCCGGCCAGATGATTGTCCGGCATCTCCAGCAGCTCCTTCAGCTGCTCGCGGAAAAACGTTGCGCGCGGCGGATAGTACAGGCCCAGCGTGACCAGCGCATCGAGCACCCTGTACTTGCCGGTGTTGCCGCCGTAGCTGGTTTCCACGCCGACGATCGCCACGATGTACTGCGGCGCCACACCGTACTGCCTGCCGATCTGCTCCAGCAGCGCGCGATGTTCGCGATAGAACGCGATGCCGTCGTTGATGCGCTTGTCGGTGAGGAAGATCGGCCGGTAATCCTTCCACGGCTTGCCCTCGGCCGGGCGGCTGATCGCATCGAGGATGCTCTGCTGCATCTTCGCGCCATCGAGCAGCGCATTCAGCGCCTGCGGACTCTTGCCGGTATCGCGTGCCACCTCGCTCACCAGCTCGGCCTGGCCGGGATGCGTCGCCGCCAGCGCCGGCATCGACGCAGTCACCCAGAGCAGACTGAGGATGGCGAGGAAACAAGCCGCGCGCGGCGCAGGAGTGGCTGTCATGTGGAGGCTCCGCTCGCAGAAAACTGATGTCACCGAAAGCCTAGCACGCACGCCGGCGCAACTTCGGGCCGTACGCAGGCGCCGCACTGGCTGCGTTCACAGGTGCGCCTTGCGATTGGCGTGGATCGACATCAGCACGCCGAAGCCGACCAGCAATGACACCGCCGACGTGCCGCCGTAACTGATCATCGGCATCGGCACACCGACCACCGGCAGCATGCCGGCGACCATGCCACCGTTGACGAAGACGTAGACGAAGAAACTCATGCCGATGGCACCGGCAAGCAGGCGTGAATAGGTGTCGCGCGCCTCCATCGCGATCCACAGGCAGCGGCCGATGATGAAGGCGTACAGCACGATCAACCCGCATACCCCGACCAGGCCGAACTCCTCGGAAAACACCGCGAAGATGAAGTCGGTGGTGTGCTCGGGCAGGAAGTCCAGCCGCGACTGCGTGCTGTGCAGCCAGCCCTTGCCGAAGATGCCGCCGGAGCCGACCGCAATCTGCGACTGGATGATGTGCCAGCCGTTGCCGAGCGGATCGGACTCCGGATTGAGCAGGGTCAGCACGCGATCACGCTGGTACTGATGCAGGAAGTGCCAGCCGACCGGAATCATCCCGCCGACCGCACCGATAAGCAGGCCGATGCGCCACCACGCCACGCCCGACAGAAACAGCGCGAACGCACCGGCAGCGGTCACCAGCACGGCGGTGCCCAGGTCCGGCTGCTCGGCAATCAGTCCGGCCGGTATCGCGATGAGCACGCCGACCACCGCCATATCCTTCCAGCTCGGCGGCAACTGACGCGGGTGCAGATACCAGGCCACCATCATCGGCATCGTCAGCTTGAGCAATTCGGACGGCTGAAAGCGCATCACGCCCAGGTCCAGCCAGCGCACCGAGCCACGCCCCTCGCCGAGGATCGCCACCACCACCAGCAGCGCGGTGCTGCCGGCGTAAAGCCATGGCG
Organism: Rhodanobacter sp.; assembly: GCA_027307195.1. Lineage (GTDB taxonomy): Bacteria > Pseudomonadota > Gammaproteobacteria > Xanthomonadales > Rhodanobacteraceae > Rhodanobacter. Next base: position 7,215 of record DAHUXL010000244.1, read on the forward strand.
TCCAGCTGCGCAGCACCGATGGCGAGATGCGTGACACCACCAGCAGCAACGCACCACCGAGCACGAAGCGCGCCGCTTGGCCGCCAACCATGCCGAGGCTGCCATCGCTGGCGCTGTACAGCGTGATCAGGCCGATCAAGCCGAGCACGAACAGGCCGAGCGCCAGCGGCAGATCGATCCGCGGCCGGGTCAGGGTGCGCCGCAGGAATCGACGCAGGCGCACGTTGAGGGTGGCGATCATGGGGTGGCTCCATCGCTGCTGGATGCCTGTGCCGGGTTGTCTTCCACCGGGATGTCTTCAATCGGTGCCGTGCTTTCATTGGGCGCACTCTGATCCGGTACACCCTGATTGGGCTCACCCGGCGCCGGCAACGGCACATCGCGCGGCGCGGCGCCGCCCTTCGCGACGACCCACGCATCGAAAATCTTGCGCATGATCGGTCCCGCATCGGTGCCGCCCCACGCGCCGGCCTCCAGCACGACCGCGGCCGAAATCTGCGGATCATCGGACGGCGTATAACCCATGAACCATGCGCGATGGCGTGTCGCCAGGTAGGCCGTGCTCTTGTTGGTGTCGTACGCGGAGGATGTGCGCGAGAAACGCTCGGCGGTGCCGCTCTTGCCCGCGATCAGATAGGGAAAACCATCGTTCAATTTCGCGAGCTTGCCGGTACCGCTGACGATCACCGCGCGCATGCCTTCGTTGATCACGTCCCACTCGGCCGGCCTGCGGATCAGCGAGGGGCCACTGGGTGGATTCGGCAACGGTCGCCGCTGTGCGTCGGTCACCGCCGCGGTGGCCATCACCAGTCGCGGCGCGTAAGGCACGCCATGACCGGCGAAGGTGGCGATCGCATGACCCAGCTGCAACGGAGTCACCGCCCAGTAACCCTGGCCGATGCCGGCAATCACTGTTTCACCCGGGAACCAGCCGAATTTGCTGTGCGCCGCCTTCCATTCGCGCGAGGGCAGGATGCCTTCGGATTCGCCGAGCAGGTCGATGCCGGTCTTGTTGCCGAAGCTGAAGCGGCTCATCCACTCGCTCAGCCGATCGATGCCCAGATCCAGCGCCAGCTTGTAGAAATAGGTATTGGTCGACTTCTCGATCGCACGCACCATGTTCACCGTGCCATCGCCGCCGCGCGTATCGTCGCGGTAACAACCGCCCCGCCCCGTCGAGTTGCTGCCGCCATGTCCGGGCAGGCAGAACTGGCCGGTGGACAGCACGGTGTCCTCGGGCCGGCGCACGCCGTATTCGAGCCCGCCCAGCGCAAGGAAAGGCTTCACCGTGGAGCCGGGCGGATACACCCCGCGCAAGGCGCGGTTATACAGCGGCTTGTCCGGATCATTGGTCAACGCACTGTAGTCGACGTGGTTGATGCCGTTGACGAACAGGTTCGGATCGAATGTCGGTACGCTGACCATCGCCAGCACCTGGCCGTTGCGCGGGTCGATCGCCACCGCCGCACCGGGTCGGCCGGCGAACGCAGCTTCGGCGGCCTGCTGCAGACGCACGTCGATGCTCAGGTACAGATTTCTGCCCGGTATCGGCGCATGTGTTTCCAGCACGCGCTGGGTGCGGCCATCGGCATTCACTTCCAGCAGTTCGTAACCGGGAGTGCCGTGCAGCACGTCCTCGTAGGAGCGCTCGATGCCGCTGCGACCAACATGGCTGGTGCCCTGGTAGCGCTTCGGGTCAAGCCGCTCGACATCGTCCGCATCGATACGCCCGACATAGCCCACTACATGGGCGAACAGCCCGCCCAGCGGATAGCGCCGGGTCAGGTAAGGCACCACGTCCACGCCGGGAAAGCGCCAGCGGTTCACCGCGAAACGATCGATCTCGTCCTCGGTCAGGTGCATCTTCAACGGCACGCTGTCGAAGCGCCGGCTCTGCTTGAGCTGCTTGCGGAACGCATCCAGGTCGTCCTGGCCCAGCGGCACTACCTTGCCAAGCTGCTCCAGCAAGGCCGGCATGTCGGTGATCTGCTCGGGCACCACTTCGAGCCGGAACGCCGGCACGTTGTCGGCCAGCAGCACACCGTTGCGGTCGTAGATCAGCCCGCGCGCCGGCGGTATCGCACGCGGCTTGACGCGGTTGTTGGTCGAGCGGGTGACAAACTCGTCGTGATGCGTCACCTGGAGGAACACGAAGCGGCTGACCAGCAGGATCAGACCCAGCAGGATCAGCACGAACCCCGCCAGCGCACGACGCCGGAACAGCAGGCTTTCGCCGCGCGGGTCCTTGAGCGATCGCCGGAGCTTCATGTCACTGGTTCATGTTTCATTGGATCGTGTTTCATTGGATCCGCAGACGTGCGCGCAGATCATCGAGCAGCAGGAACAGGAATGGCCACAGCGCGGCACCGACGAACGGCGAGATCCACCAGCTCGCCGGAGGCAGCGTCCCGCCCGCCAGCACGCGCACGATCAGCAGCAGGATGCGGTCGTTCAACAATAGTGCCAGTACCGCGAGCGCCTGCTGCCACATCGGGAAGAAGCGCAGCCGCGAGCGAAAGCGCAGCGCGATGAAGACCAGCGCGCACAGGCGCAAGGCCTGCTCGCCCAGCACCACGCCATTGAGCAGATCCGCGCCCAGCCCCACCATGAAGGCCAGCCCGAGGGTGACCCGGTCCTCCGACTCCAGCGACCAGTACAGCAGGACCAGTGCCGGCCAGTATGGCTTGAACGGCTCCAGCACACCGGGCAGCGGCACCAGCATCGACAACAGCGCAAACACCAGTGTGCCGATGAACCACCACAGGCTCAGACGCTGCTTGTTCATCGCGGCACCCCGCTGGTCGCCGGCGTCGCTGCTGGCCGGGTGACTGAGCTGGCGGCGGGTGCGGCGCCCGTGACTGGTGCCAAGTCACTCGGTGGCCCCATCGGTTTCACTGGCGCTGGCGGCCCGTCCGGTTCGGCCTGATCGTGCAGCAGCAACACATCCTCGCTGCGATCGAGGTCTGCCGCCGGCCGTGCCTGCGCCACCTGGAACATGCCGGTGGCGGCCGGCGCCACCGAAACAATCTCGCCCACCGGGAAGCCCGGTGGGAAGCGCCCACCGAGGCCGGAAGTAAGCAGCTTGTCGCCGGCGCGCACGTCGGCCGCCAAGGGGATATTGGGCAACGCGAGCTGGTCGCCATCGCGCGAGCCATAAGCCACCGTGCGCAGACCCGAGCGCTCGATCACCACCGGAATGGCGTGTGCCGGATCGGTGATCAGCATCACCACCGCGGTAGTCGGCAGCACTTCCTTCACTTGGCCCATCACGCCATGCGCATCGATCACTGGCTGGCCCGGCTTGACGCCGTCGCGGCCGCCCACGTTCAAGGTCAGCTGATAGCGGTAGGCGCCCAGGTCCACGCCGATCACGCGCGCCAACTGCACGTTGAGCTCCAGGCTGTGCTGGGTATCGAGCAATTCCTTCAGCCGCTGATTCTGTTCGGCAACCGCAGCCATCCGGTTCAACTTGGCATTGGCCAGCAGCAGGTCTTCACGCAGTCGCTGGTTCTGCTCGGTCAGCCGCTGGCGGTCGGCAAACGCCACGCTCATGGTGCGCACGCCCACGGCCGGCAAGCCGGCCAGTCGATACACCGGCTCCACCACCGCCGATGCACCGTAGCGCAGGCGCCACAACCAGCCGTTGCGCTGGTCGAGCACCATCAGCACCATGGCCAGCGCGAGATAGATGATCAGCCGCAGCGTGCCGGCCGCATTGCCGGCGAACAGAGGCGAGGATTCGTCGCGCGTGCGCGCCATGGCCGCCCCTGCCTAGCGTGAATTATTCGGGCGCGAAGAAATCGCTGCCGTGCTGATCGATCAGCTCCAGCGCCTTGCCACCACCGCGCGCCACACAGGTCAGCGGATCGTCCGCCACCTGCACATGCAGGCCGGTTTCCTCGGAGATCAGCCGATCCAGATCGCGCAGCAGCGCGCCGCCGCCGGTTAGCACGATGCCGCGCTCGGCGACGTCGGAGCACAGTTCCGGGGGGGTCTGTTCCAGCGCCGATTTCACCGCCGCCACGATGCCGGCCAGCGGCTCGTGCAGGGCTTCGAGGATTTCGTTGGAGTTGATCGTGAACATGCGCGGCACGCCCTCGGCGAGGTTGCGGCCGGAGATCTCGATCTCTTTCACGTCGGTCTGCGGGAACGCGCAGCCGATCTGCAGCTTGATCCGCTCGGCCGTGGACTCGCCGATCAGCGTGCCGTGGTTGCGCCGAACGTAGTTGATGATCGCCTCGTCGAAACGATCGCCACCGACGCGCACCGATTGCGAGTAGACGATGCCGTTGAGCGAGATCACAGCCACTTCGGAGGTGCCGCCACCGATATCCAGCACCATCGCGCCACGCGCCTCATGCACCGGAATGCCGGCGCCGATCGCGGCGGCCATCGGTTCCTCGATCAGGAACACGTCACGCGCACCGGCGCCTTCAGCCGATTCCTTGATCGCGCGACGCTCGACCTGGGTCGAGCCGCACGGCACGCAGACCAGCACGCGCGGGCTCGGCCGCAGGAAACGCGACTTGTGCACCTGCTTGATGAAGTGCTGCAGCATCGCCTCGGTCATGGTGAAGTCGGCGATCACGCCGTCCTTCATCGGACGCACCGTGGCGATATTGCCCGGGGTGCGGCCGAGCATGCGCTTGGCGTCGCTGCCGACCGCAGCAATCGTGCGCGGACCACCCGGGCCACGATCCTGACGAATCGCCACCACGGACGGCTCATTCAGGACGATGCCCTGGCCGCGCACATAGATCAGCGTATTGGCCGTGCCGAGGTCGATGGAGATGTCGTTGGAAAAGATCCCGCGAAACTTCTTGAACATGGGTCCGCCGTGGGTCGGCTTGGCTAAAAAGTAAGCTCGCCAGTCTAGTCAGCATGGCCCGCGTGCGCAAGGACAATAACGTTAAGAAACCCTTTCACAACACTGCGATAAGCGCATTTCCTGCATCTGGAAGTGAGCTGCACGTCGCTGCAAAAAGTCGCCAACGCAGGCATATGGCGGTACGATCTCGTCCTTTGACCGCAGCATTCCGGTTCGGCCATCCGCCGAGCGGGTACGCGCGGCCTTTTCACCTTGCCCGGGGACTCCCGCATATCATGCCTGCCGTCATCTGCGGATCGCTGGCCTACGACACCATCATGGTGTTCCAGGACCAGTTCAAGAATCACATCCTGCCCGACCAGATGCATATCCTGAATGTGTCGTTCCTGGTACCGCGGATGCGTCGCGAGTTCGGCGGCTGTGCCGGCAATATCGCCTACAACCTCAAGCTGCTCGGCGGCGATCCGCTACCGGTGGCCGCCGTGGGTCAGGACTTCGCGCCGTACCGCAAGCACATGGAGCATTGCGGCATCCGGCTTGAGTGCGTGCGCGAGTTCGACGACCAGTTCACGCCGCAGTGTTTCATCACCACCGACCTGGACAACAACCAGATCACCGCCTTCCATCCGGGTGCGATGTCCAGCGCACAGGAAAACCACGTGCGCGACATCCCGCAGATCGATTTTGCGATCGTCGCTCCCGATGGTCGCGATGCGATGCTGCAGCACGTCGATGAGTTCGCGGAGCGCGGCGTGCCGTTCATCTTTGATCCGGGCCAGGCGATGCCGTTGTTCAGCGGCGACGAATTCCGCGCGATGATCGCCAAGTCGACCTATGTGATCGTAAACGACTATGAATCGCAGCTGCTGCAGGCCCGTACTGGCTGGAGCGCTGCCGAGATCGCCGCTCAGGTGACCGCGTATATCGTGACTCAGGGCCCGCGCGGCTCGATCATCCACGTCGACAGCGAGACCCACCACATCCCGCCGGCACGCGAACGTCAGGTCGTCGATCCCACCGGCTGCGGTGACGCTTATCGCGCAGGCATGATCTTCGGCATCATGCGCGGCAAGGACTGGCCGACCGTGGGCCGCATGGCCTCGCTGATGGGCGCACTCAAGGTGGAGCATCCCGGCACCCAGAACCAACGTTTCAGCTATACCGAGTTCGCCGCGGAATTCCTCGACCAGTTCGGTTACGCACTGGATTGATCGCTGCCCCAGCGACTTGAACGCAAGGCTCCCGTGCCATTACGGGAACCTTGTTCATATCAGCCAACTCGGAAGCCGATGGTCGCGTTCACCGCATCCTGCCAGCCACGATACAGCCGCTCGCGGGTAGTTTCGTCCATCGCAGGTTCAAAGCGCCGATCCATCTGCCACAACGCGGCGATCTGCGCGCTGCTTTCCCAGAATCCCACGGCAAGCCCCGCCAGATAGGCCGCGCCCAGCGCGGTGGTTTCAGCCACGCGCGGACGCAGCACCGGCACGCCAAGCATGTCGCTCTGGAACTGCGCCATGAAGTCGTTCGCGATCGCACCACCGTCGGCGCGCAACTCCTTCAGCGGAATGCCTGCGTCTGCCTCCATCGCAGCCAGCACGTCGCGCGACTGATAGGCCATCGACTCAAGCGCAGCGCGCACGACATGCTCCTTGCGGGTGCCGCGCGACAAGCCGAACATCGCGCCACGCACGTCGCTGCGCCAGTACGGCGCGCCCAACCCCACAAACGCCGGCACCAGATACACGCCCTCGCTGGAAGGCACACTCTCCGCGCAAATCTGCGAGTCGCTGACGTGCTCCAGCATCTGCAGGCCATCGCGCAACCACTGCACCACCGAGCCGGCGACAAAGATGCTGCCCTCCAACGCATACTCGACCGTGCCGTCCACTTCCCACGCGATCGTGGTCAGTAGGCCATGCCGAGATGGCACTGCCTGCGTTCCGGTATTCATCAGCATGAAGCAGCCGGTACCGTATGTGTTCTTGGCCATGCCGGGCTCGAAGCAGGCCTGGCCGAACAAGGCCGCCTGTTGATCGCCGGCCACGCCGCTGATCGGTATACCGGCAGGCAAACCAGGCAACGCCACGGTATGCCCATAGATCTCGCTGCAGGAGCGCACTAGCGGCAGCATGCTGCGCGGAATATCCAGCATGCGCAGCAGTTCGTCGTCCCAGCAACGCGCATGAATATCGAACAGCAGCGTACGCGCAGCGTTACTGACATCGGTGGCATGCAGCCTGCCGCCGCTGAGATTCCAGATCAGCCAGCTGTCGACCGTGCCGAACAACAGATCACCGCGGTCCGCACGTGCGCGTGCGCCCGCGACATGATCGAGAATCCAGCGGATCTTGCTGCCGGAGAAATAGGCATCAATCAGCAAGCCGGTCTTCTCACGCACCAGCGAGGCATAACCGTCAGCTTCCAGTCTTTCGCAGATCGCCAGACTCTGACGCGATTGCCACACGATCGCGTTGTAAACCGGCTGGCCGGTATGTCGATCCCAGACCACCGTGGTTTCGCGCTGGTTGGTAATTCCGATCGCAGCCAGGTCTTCCGGTTGCAGCCCGCGAGCTTCCATTGCTTCCTGGATGACACCATCCGTGCGCCGCCAAATTTCCTCAGGATCGTGTTCGACCCATCCTGGTTTGGGATAGATCTGCTCGTGCTCCTTTTGAGCTGAGCTCACGATGCGTCCGGATTTATCGAACACGATGAAGCGCGAGCTTGTGGTCCCCTGATCAATGGCACCGATGTAACTTGCCATCGTTGGCCCTCCTCTCCCGTTGCCCAGCGCTCACCGGCTCCAAACTTTTTGTTCTTCGCGAAGTCTGGATTCTAGCGCCATTTTGAGGCAAGGGAGTCTTCCGTGCCCCAAGCCTTAGCGAGGGATAGCACTTTGAGGCTGGTCTGATAAACGTCTTTGCGGGATTAAGAGCCTGCCCTCAGGGGCTAAAGCCCGCACC
>DAHUXL010000247.1 GCA_027307195.1 Rhodanobacter sp.
CTGTTCAGCGCGCTGTCGATGATGATCAGCATCGAGGACCGGCTGAACCGCATCTGGCGCGTGTACCAGCCACGTGGCTGGGGTTCGCGCCTGCTGGTGTATTGCGCGGCGTTGACGCTGGGGCCGATCCTGATCGTCGGCGGCATCGCGGTGACGTCCTATGTGACGGCGGCGCCGCTGTTGCATACCGCGGCCAGTCAGTTGGGCGGCATTGGCCAGAGCCTGCTCAGCATCCTGCCGTTTCTGGTGACGTTTTTCACGCTGTGGCTGATGTATTCGGTGATCCCGAACTGCAAGGTATCGCGCCGTGACGCAGCGATAGGCGCACTGCTCGGCGCGGTGCTGTTCGAGATCGCGCGCTGGGGCTTCACCATGTTCGTGAAGCACGCGCAGAGCTATCAGCAGATCTACGGCGTGCTGGCAGTGATTCCGATTTTTCTGCTGTGGATCTATCTGTCGTGGGTGATCGTGATTCTGGCGGCGTCGATTGCCGCCTCGGCATCCGCGTTCGAATACCACCCGCCGATGGAAACGCTGCCCGAAGGCGCCGAGTTCCTCGGCCTGCTGGTGGTATTGCGGCATTTCGTGGAAGCGCAGCGAACCGGTGCCTGTGTGGATCAGGCCAGCGTGCGCGTGAAAGAGCCATACCTGCGCAGCGCCCTGATCGCCGCTTATTTCGAGGACCTGCGCGAGGCCGACCTGATCCAGCGTGGCGAGGCTGGTGGCTGGCTGCTCAGTCGCAGCCTCGACTGCACCGACCTGCTGCGGGTGTACCGGCACATCGATTATCCGCTGCCGCTGCAGCCGGTGCAGGAGGCCGCGGCACTGGGCATCGAACTGCCGACCGAATTGCTGGCGATGCTGGCCGAGCTGGCCCAGGTGCTGGAAGCGAAGCTCGGCGTGCGGCTCGACCAGATCTATCCCGTGGCCGCCGATCCCGCGGCCGATACCGAGGAACTGCCCGCATGACCTTGTTCTCATCCTTCACCCGATCACTGGCCGGGCTGGCCGTGACGCTGGCACTCGCCGCGCCCGCGCAGGCAGCCATGCCGACACAGCCCACGCTGAAAGTCACCACGCTGGACGGCAAGACGTTCGACCTCGCCGCGCAGCGCGGCAAGTGGGTGATCGTCAACTACTGGGCGACCTGGTGTGTGCCGTGCATCAAGGAAATGCCGGATATCTCGCACTTCGTCGCCACCCACAAGAACGTCGCAGCGATCGGTCTGGCGTACGACGACAGCGAACTGGGCGACATCAAGGCCTTCGTCGCCAAGCATCCGGTGGTCTATCCGATCGCCCAGGTCACGCTGGACAAGCCGTTGAAGGATTTCGACGAACCGCGCGGGTTGCCGACCACCTATCTGATTCGCCCGGACGGCACGGTGACCAAACCGTTCGTCGGCCCGGTCACCGCCGCCTCGCTCGAGGCGGTCATCGGTCAGCCATGATGAACGCCTTGATGAGCAGGCCTTGATGCCGAGCGCGAGGTTCATCGTCAGCGGCAAGGTGCAGGGCGTGTTCTACCGAGCCAGCACCCGCGAGCAGGCGTTGCGTCTTGGCTTGGCCGGGTATGCGAAGAACCGGTCTGATGGCAGCGTCGAAGTGCTGGCCAGCGGCGCAGCGGACGCGCTCGATGCGCTGCAGCGCTGGCTGCGGCAGGGATCGCCGGCGGCGAAAGTCGACACGGTGAGTCGCGAGGATCTGCCGGAACAGGAGCTGCGCGGGTTCCATACCGGTTGAGGGTCAGAACGTATCCGGCACCAATACAGCCTGGTCGGTGACGTGTTCGGTTTTCGGCTTGCCCTGGAGCCTGGGCAACTTTACCTCGGCAATCGGTGTGTCATTGAACGGCACCTGTTGCAGCAGATGACGGATCAGGTTGATGCGACCACGCTTCTGGTCGTTGAAATCGACCACGAACCATGGCGCGTCGGCGGTGTGCGTGCGCTCGATCATCGCGTTGCGCAGCTTGCCCATCTCGGCGTATTTCTGACGCGCGGCCAGGTCGACCGGCGAAAGTTTCCAGCGCTTGAGCGGATCATCGGCGCGCTCGGCGAAGCGCTGTTCCTGTTCTGCCTGATCCACCATCAGCCAGTACTTGAGCAGGAGGATGCCGTCGTCGACGAGCAGCTTTTCGAACGCCGGCACCGCATCGAGAAAGGCTTTGTATTCTTTCTGAGTGCAGAAACCCATCGCCGGTTCCACCACGGCGCGGTTGTACCAGCTGCGGTCGAACAGCACGAACTCGCCGGCACAGGGCAGGTGGGCGACGTAGCGCTGGAAATACCATTGCGAGGCTTCGCGCTCGTCCGGTTTGGGCAACGCGGCGATGCGATAGTCGCGGGTATCCAGGCTCTCGGTGATGGCCTTGATGGTGCCGCCCTTGCCGGCGGCATCGCGGCCTTCGAAGATCACCAGCAGTCGCCTGCCACTGCGGCACAGGCCGCGTTGCAGCCGGATCAATTCGAGCTGCAGTTCCTTCATCGCCTTGCGATATTGCTTGCTCATGAGGGTCTCCAGGAACGGGGGTTTCCCCCCCTCGTCATTCCGGCGAAAGCCGGAATCGCGTTTGACTTTCGCACACTGCAAGTGCGATTCCGGCTTTCGCCGGAATGACGACGGAATGCGGATGTCCCGCAGGGTAACCCGGCGCGCCGTGACGGCGTTGTCAGATGTTGCCGAGTGCCTGCAACTGGTCGGCCTGATGTTCGCGGGTCAGCGTGCCGATCAATTCACCGAGGTCGCCCTGCATGATCTCGGCGAGGCTGTACAGGTTCAGGCCGATCCGGTGGTCGGTGACCAGGTTGTCCTTGTAGCGGTAGGTGCGGATGCGCTGGCTGCGGTCGCCGGTGCCGACCTGCAGCCGGCGTGACTCGGCCTGCTCGGCGGTCTGCTTGCTGCGTTCGGTGTCGAGCAGGCGCGCCTTCAGCAGGCTCATCGCGCGGGCGCGGTTCTTGTGCTGGCTGCGTTCCTCCTGGCACTCGACCACGGTGCCGGTCGGCAGATGGGTGATGCGGATCGCCGAGTCGGTCTTGTTGACGTGCTGGCCGCCAGCGCCCGAGGCACGGAAGGTATCCACTTTCAGATCGGCCGGGTTGATCGGGATGTCGTCGATCTCGTCCAGCTCCGGCAGCACGGCCACGGTGGCGGTGGAGGTGTGGACACGCCCCTGCGACTCGGTGACCGGCACGCGCTTCACGCAGTGGGTGCCCGATTCGAATTTCAATTGCGAGTAGGCGCCGCCACCTTCGACGCGGGCCACGATTTCCTTGTAGCCGCCATGTTCGCCCGCGTGCTCGCTGAGGATCTCGACATGCCAGCGGCGCGCTTCGGCGTAGCGCAGGTACATGCGGAACAGATCGCCGGCGAAGATCGCCGCTTCGTCGCCACCGCTGCCGGCGCGCACTTCGAGATACAGATTCGCCTGGTCGCGCGGGTCTTTCGGCAACAGCAGCAACTGCAGTTCGCCGTCCAGATCGAGCAGGCGCTGCTCCAGTCGGCGTACATCGTCGAGCGCCATCTCGCGCAGCTCGGGGTCGTCCAGCATCGCGCGGCTTTCGGCCAGCTCGCGCTCGGCCTGGTCTTGCTCGCGCAGCGAGGTGGCGACCGGCTCGAGCTGGGCGTATTCCTGCGAAAGCTCGCGGAAGCGGGTGTTGTCGGCGTGCACCTCGGGCTGCGACAGCAGCAGGCCGATTTCCTCGTGGCGCTCGGCCAGTGCTTCGAGCTTGCGGCGGATCGATGGGGTCATAAAAAGCAGGGCGCGTGGTGGATGGCGAGGGGCGGCGAAGCGCCGCTGTTCCGGTGAGCGGCAGCCAGCCGCCCTCGCTATTCGTCGATCGAGCCTTGCTCGTCATCCCGTCCGTACAGGCGGCCAGCTGCGTGCAGCAGATCCAGATCGCCGTTCAGCGCCGCCTCGCGCAGGCGCGCGCTGGGGTGGTGCAGCAGTTTGTTGGTCAGCGTGTTGGCGAGAAACGCCAGCGCGTCATCGGCCGACTTGCCGTTGGCCATCATCGCGCGGGCCTTGCCCAGCACTTCGTCGCGGTAGGTTTCGGCGTGCTGGCGCATGTCCACGGCGGGATTCTTCAGGGTCAGCGCACGCCGCCAGGCCATGTACCGGTCCACCTGCAGGTCGATGATCGCCTCGGCGTCGTGCGCGGCGGCGGCGCGCGAGCGGCGGTTGTCGTCGATCACCTGATGCAGGTCGTCGATGCCGTACAGATAGACATCCGGCAGCTCGCCCACGCTGGCCTCGATGTCGCGCGGCACCGCAATGTCGACCATGAACATCGGCTTGCGCCGACGCGTTGCCATCGCCTGCTCGACCATCGCGCGGGTCACGATCGGCTGCCGCGCTGCGGTGGAGGAGATCACGATGTCGACTTCGGCCAGATGCTGCGGCAGATCGGCCAGCGCGATTGCGTAACCGCCGTAGCGGCCGGCCAGTTCCTGCGCGGTTTCCAGCGTGCGGTTGGCGACGATGATCCGGCGCGCCTGTTTCTCGGCCAGATGCCGCGCGGCCAGCTCGATGGTGTCGCCGGCACCGATCAGCAATACGCAGGCCTGCCTGAGATCGGTGAACACCTGCTCGGCCAGCCGCACCGCGGTGAACGCGACCGAGACCGTATGTGCGCCGATGCGGGTATCCGTGCGCACCCGCGTGGCCACCGCGAAAGTGTGCTGCAGCAGGCGATCCATCGGCGCCTTCAGTGCCTGCGCGTCGCGGGCCTGCTGGTAGGCATCCTTCACCTGGCCGAGGATCTGCGGCTCGCCCAGCACCATCGAGTCCAGCCCGGTGGCGACGCGGAACATGTGGCGCACGGCGTCGTCTTCATCGTGCCGATACAGGAACTCATCCAGCTTGCCGGGAGTCAGACGATGATGACGACTCAACCATGCCAGCGGGATGCCCTCGGCACCGGCCACCACGCCGACATACAGCTCGGTACGGTTGCAGGTGGACAGGATCATCGCCTCTTCCACGCCGGGTTCGCGGGCCAGCTCGAGCAAGGCCTCGCCCGCGGCGTCCGCATCGAACGCCACCTGTTCGCGCAGGCTGACCGGCGCGGTGAGGTGATTGAGCCCGAGGGCGATCAGCGGCATGGTGAGGAGAGCATCTCGGCGGCAGGGATCCGGCGGCGTAGGCTAAGCTTGGCGCAACGTCGCCATGCGATAAGCAGTACGACCAAAACAGGCATGTGGATGGAGAGTAGTGTGCGGAGCGGGGCGAGCAAGTTCAAGCAACTGCGGCATTTTACGGCACTCGCGCTGCTGGCGCTGGGTCTGGGCGCCTGTGCCGGTACGCCGTTGCGACCGGTGCAGAAAGCGGCTGGCACCGCGCAACCGCTGGCACAACTGGTGGTGGCCACGCCGGATGCCGATCACGACGTGATGGCGCAATTGCTGGCTGGCGAGATGGCGCTGGGCCATACCGACCTGAAGGCGGCCTCGGGCCACTACGACAAGGCGATGGCACTCAGCAACGATCCCGAGGTGGCTGAACGGGCTGTCGGCCTGGCGATTGCAGTGCAAGACAATGCGGCGGCCGAGCGCGCACTGGACCGCTGGCAGGCACTCGGTGCGACCCCGGCCGGGATGGCGCAGGCGCGTGCCGAGCTGGCGCTGAACCATGGCGATGCCGACGAGGCGCGGCGCCAGCTGGAGCTGTTGACCGGCAGCGGCGACAAGGATGCCTGGCGTCAGTTCGGCCGCGTGCTGGTGGGTGCCCGCGATCAGGCCCAGGCGGCGCGTCTGCTGGAAGCTCTGGCGACCCCGCAGCGACTGCCGCCCGATGCGCAGGCATGGCTGGCGATGAGCGAACTGGGTGACAAGTTCGGCCGGCACGCCTACGCCATGCAGATCGCCGACGCGGCGGTGCAACGGTTCAAGAGCGCCGAAACCTACGCCTGGGCGGCGCAGATGAAGTTCAAGGACGGCGATCGCGCGGGTGCCCGCGTGCTGCTGCAGAAGGCGCTGGCCAAGGCGCCGAAGAATACCCAGCTTCGTCTGGCCTACGCCGGCATGCTCAGCCAGGCCGGTGATTACGCCGGCGCGTCCAGGTTGCTCGAACAGGGTCCGCAGAACGCCGACATCTATGCGATGCGCGCGGGGCTGGCTGCGCACGACAAGGACGACAAGGCGCTGGCGGCGCTGTATCAGGAGTTGCAGAAGGCGGCGCCCGCTGTGCGTGCCGGCAGCGCCTACCTGCTCGGCCAGCTGGCCGAGATGCAGCATCGCGACGCCGAGGCATTGGCCTGGTACGAACAGGTGGGCGATGACGATGCGCATGCCTTCGACGCCGATTTGCACAGTGCGATGCTGCTGCATGCGCAAGGCAAGCTGGCCGACGCGCATCAAATGCTGGAACAGATGCAGATGAGCTATCTCGATCAGCCGGCACAGCTGCGGCAGGCGTGGCAGCTCGATGCCGAGTTGTATCTGCGCGAACAGAAATATGCCAAGGCCGAGGCCGCCTTCAGTCATGCGCTGCAGGTGATGCCTGACGATCCGGGGCTGCTGTACAACCGCGGCCTGACCTATGCCGAAGCGGGCCAGATCGATCAGGCGGTGCAGGATTTCCAGCATCTGCTGAAGATCAAGCCGGGCGATGTCGACGCCAGCAATGCGCTCGGCTACACCCTGGCCGATGCGAACCGCGATCTGCCCGAGGCCGAGCGGTTGATCAGTGTCGCCCGCGCAGCCAAACCGGACGATCCGGCGATCGCCGATTCGTGGGGCTGGCTGCAATACCGCATGGGCAACCTGGACCAGGCGGCGCAGACCCTCCGTGGCGCGTGGCTGGCGCGCAAGGACGCCGATGTCGGCGTGCATCTGGGCGAAGTGCTGTGGAAGCAGGGCCATACACAGGATGCGCAACGCATCTTCGATGAAGTGCGCAAGCTCGATCCGCACAGCGCCAGCCTGCAGCAAACCCTGAAGCGGTTGCATCCATGACGCGAAATCTCCGTTTTCTCGCAGTCGCGTTGCCGCTGCTGCTGGCCGCCTGCGTGCCCGCGGTGCGCATGAAGGGCGATGCCGGCCTGCTAAACGCCCAGCTTGTGCGCGAGCAGGCGCTGGCGCACGCGGATCACTGGGTGTTGCAGGGGCGTCTCGGCGTTTCCGATGGCAGGGACGGCGGCAGCGGCAGTTTCAGCTGGACGCAGAATGGCGACCAGTACGAGTTCGTGCTGCGTGCGCCGATCACCGGCAAGAGTTTTCGCCTCAGTGGTGGCCCGGATGAGGCCTTGCTGGAAGGCCTCCAACCGGGCCCGTTGCGCGGGCCGGATGCCGAGGCGCTGATGCGCAAGGCGTTGGGCTGGGAAGTGCCGCTGCGCGACCTGCGTGCCTGGGTGCTCGGCCTGCGTGCCGACAGCGGTCCGGCCGAACTGAGCTTCGGCACGGATCGGTTGCCGTCGCTGCTGCAACAGGATGGCTGGGCGGTCGACTATCGTGAATGGGACGCCAGTCGCCAGCCGCCGCTGCCGAAGAAGGTGTACGCCGAGAAATTGCCGTACAAGGTGAAACTGTCGATCGAGTCGTGGCAGTTCCAGTAAGCCCCGCCGTCATCCCGCTTGGGTTAGGCTTTGCGCCCTCTGACGGCGGTGCGGCCGTTGTGCGAATGGCGGAACCACGATGGCATTCCTGATCGAACGTGCCGAGCCGAGCCAGGTCGATGCCTTGTGCGCGATCGAGCGGCAGGCCGTGCAGCTGTTCCGCGGTCATCCGGCGTGGCCAAGTTACTCGGCGATGTCGATCCCGCCGGAATTGCTGCAGCAGGCGATCAGTCGCGGCCTGGTCTGGGTGGCGTTGAACGAGGCGGTCACCCCAGTCGGTTTCGTGTGGCTGGATACGGACGCGGGCGGCGCCGTGATCGGTATCGCCGAAATCGACGTGTTGCCGGAATACGGCCGGCGCGGCATCGGCGCGGCCTTGCTGGAGCACGCCTGCGCATGGGCGCGTGCCGCCGGTTACCGGCGGGTCGATCTGGGTACGCTGGCTGACGTGCGCTGGAATGCGCCGTTCTATGCGAAACATGGTTTTGCCGTGGTCGACAAGGACGATCCGGCGTTTGCGTATGCGCGTCAGCGCGATCGCGAGAACGGATTTCCCGATCCCTTGCGCGTGTTCATGAGCCGGCCGCTGTCGGCGCCGGGCCGCGACGAATGGACAGTGTGGCCGGCACCGGCCAAGTTGAACCTGTTCCTGCGCATCATCGGGCGGCGGCCCGATGGTTACCACGAGCTGCAGACTGTGTTCCGCCTGCTCGACTGGGGCGACGAAATCCGTCTGCACCTGCGCGACGACGGCGAGATCCGGCGACTGTGCGAGATCCCGGGTGTGCCCGCGCAGACGGATCTGGTGGTGCGCGCGGCGCAGTTGCTGCAGCGGCACGCCGGCGTTTCGCTCGGCGTGGATATCGAGGTCGAAAAGCGCATTCCGATGGGCGGTGGACTGGGCGGTGGCAGCTCCGACGCGGCGACCGTGCTGGTGGCGCTGAACCGACTGTGGGGACTGGACTTGACCGAGGACGTGCTGGCCGAACTGGGCCGCCATCTGGGCGCCGACGTGCCGGTGTTCGTGCGCGGCCGCTCGGCCTGGGCCGAAGGCATCGGCGAGCAGCTCACCCCGCTGAGCCTGCCGTCGCGGCACTATGTGGTGATCGATCCGCACGAATCGGTGCCGACCGCCGCGCTTTTTCAAGCGTCTGAATTGACACGAAATGCCCCGCGGGCGACAATTTCATCCTTTGTTTCCGGTGAAACGACGGAAAACGCCTTTGTGCCGGTTGTACGTGCGCGGCACCCGCGGGTCGCTGCAGCACTGGACTGGCTCGGCGGTTTCGGTCAGGCGCGGCTGTCCGGCAGCGGTGGCTGCGTGTTTCTGGAGGCGAAATCATTCGATCGGGCGACGGCGATTGCCGCGCGATGTCCGGCGGCATTCACGGCGCAGGTGGCCATGGGTGTCGACGTGTCACCGCTGCAGGACGCACTGGCGCGCCATCACGGCGCGGAGCGGGTGGCACGGACAACAGGCGGCCGCTGACGGTCAGCAAGAACAGCGACAGATACAAGCGAACACAAATACTACTGGGGCGTCGCCAAGCTGGTTAAGGCACGGGATTTTGATTCCCGCATACGCAGGTTCGAATCCTGCCGCCCCAGCCATTTCATGATGGCTTTTGTTTCGAGGTAACACCGTGGACACGTCCACCCCGATGATGCTGTTTACCGGTAACGCGCACCGTGCCCTGGCCGAGGATGTCGCCCATCGTCTGGGCGTGCCGCTGGGCAAGGCACTGGTCGGTACGTTCAGCGACGGCGAGGTGCAGATCGAGATCGAGGAAAACGTCCGCAAGCAGGAAGTGTTCGTGCTGCAGCCGACCGGCGCGCCGAGCGCGGTCAACCTGTTCGAGCTGCTGGCACTGACCGATGCGCTCAAGCGCGCCTCGGCGGCCAGTGTCACCGCGGTGATCCCGTATTTCGGTTACGCAAGACAGGATCGCCGCCCGCGTTCGGCGCGCGTGCCGATTACCGCCAAGCTGGCTGCCAGGATGATTGGCGCCGCTGGCGTCGACCGGGTGCTGACGGTGGATCTGCATGCGGACCAGATCCAGGGTTTCTTCGATATTCCGGTCGACAACGTGTATGCCTCGCCGGTGCTGCTGGCCGACATCTGGCGCAACCACAGCATGGACGACCTGATCGTGGTCAGTCCGGACGTGGGTGGCGTGGTGCGTGCGCGTGCGATCGCCAAGCGGCTGGACGATGCCGATCTGGCGATCATCGACAAGCGCCGGCCGCGTGCGAACGTGTCCACCGTGATGAACATCATCGGTGACGTGGAAGGCAAGACCTGCGTGATGGTCGACGATATCGTCGACACCGCCGGCACGCTGTGCGCGGCAGCTGCAGCTCTCAAGGAGCGCGGCGCCCGCAAAGTGGTTGCCTACTGCGTGCACCCGGTGCTGTCGGGTGCGGCGATCAGCAATATCGAAGGCTCCCAGCTCGACCAGCTGGTGGTCACCAACACCTTGCCGCTGCGTCCGGAAGTGCAGGCCTGCGCCAAGATCCGCCAGCTCTCGGTGGCCGAGTTGCTTGCGGAAACCATTCGCCGCATCGCCTTTGGCGAGTCGGTGAGTTCGTTGTACGTCGACTGAGGGACTTGTCCCTTTACTCGGTTCCTCTGGTCGCGGGGGAACCATTCAAGCCGCTGTGAGGCGGCAAACACAAACCTAGGTAGTACTGAAATGACCAAGACTCATGAAATCAAGGCGCAGAGCCGCAAGGACGAGGGGAAAGGTGCGAGCCGCCGCCTGCGTCATGCGAGCTTCGTGCCTGCCGTCGTCTACGGTGCCGGCCAGGCTCCCGAGAGCATCCAGATCGAACACAACACCATCCTGCTCGCAGCGAAGAACGAGTGGTTCTTCTCCTCGGTGCTCGACCTCAACGTCGACGGCAAGGTGCAGAAGGTGCTGGTGCGCGACTGGCAGAAGCATCCGTACAAGCAGCTGATGATGCACATGGATTTCCTGCGCATCGACGAGAACGCGAAGATCCGCGTGAACGTGCCGCTGCACTTCCTCAATCAGGAGACGTCGCCGGCCGGCAAGACCTCCGGCGTGGTGATCTCGCACAACCTGACCGAAGTGGAAATCAGCTGCCTGCCGAAGCACCTGCCCGAGTTCATCGAACTCGATCTGGGTTCGATCAAGGCGGGCGACATCGTCCACCTGTCCGAGCTGAAGCTGCCGGCCAACGTCGAGTTGCCCGCGTTGCAGCTCGGTGAGGCGCACGACATCCCGGTGGTCACGGTCAACGTGGTCAAGGAAAGTGCCGAGGACATGGCCGAAGACGCCGCTGCCGAAGCCGAGGCCGAGGCCGCCAAGGCCGCAGCAGCCAAGTCGGCCAAGCCTGCAGCCAAGCCTGCCGACAAGAAGTAAGTCATGCTGTCCCGCGCCTGCATCGGGCGCGGGACTCGCATGGCTGGCTGCTCATGGCTGGACTGCAACTCATCGTCGGACTGGGCAATCCCGGTGCCGAATATCTCCGAACCCGGCACAACGCCGGGTTCTGGTTTGTTGACGCCCTCGCCAGTGGGCAGGGCGAGCGCTTCGGTTTCGACGGCAAGCTGCACGGCGAGACCTGCCGCGTACGCATCGGCGGCCAGCAGGTATGGCTGCTCAAGCCCGCCACCTTCATGAACAAGAGCGGCATCGCCGTGGTTTCGGCGTTGCGCTATTACAAGATCGAACCGGAACAGTGCCTGATTGCGCACGATGATCTGGACCTGCCGGCCGGTACCGTGCGAATGAAGTTCGACGGCGGCCACGGCGGCCAGAACGGTCTGCGCGATCTCATGACGCATCTGGGCCATGGCAAGTTTCATCGTCTGCGCGTGGGCATCGGTCATCCCGGCCATCGTGATCAGGTCACGTCATGGGTGCTGGGACGGCCATCGACGCAGGACGAGGACGCGATCCTCGGCGGCATCGCCCGTGCGTTGGACGTGCTGCCGCTGGCGGTCGACGGCCAGTTCGACAAGGCGATGCAGCAGTTGCACACGACAGAAGAAAGCAAAACCAGGTAACACCACCATTCATGCGGCAGATGCGGGTTGCAGGCCGGTCATTCGATCGGTGGCCACACGCATTTCCCCACCGGAATCATCATGGGTATCAAATGCGGCATCGTCGGTCTGCCTAACGTCGGCAAGTCCACCCTGTTCAACGCGCTGACCAAGGCCGGCATCGCCGCGGCGAACTTCCCGTTCTGCACGATCGAGCCGAACGTCGGCGTAGTGCCGGTGCCGGATCCGCGCCTCAACGCGCTGTCCGCCATCGTCAACCCGCAGAAGGTGATTCCGACTGCGGTGGAGTTCGTCGACATCGCCGGCCTGGTTGCCGGTGCGTCGAAGGGCGAGGGTCTGGGTAACAAGTTCCTGGCGCACATCCGTGAAGTGGACGCGATCGCCCATGTGGTGCGCTGTTTCGAGGGCGACGTGATCCACGTCGCCGGCAAGGTCGATCCGATCTCCGACATCGACACGATCGACACCGAGCTGGCGCTGGCCGACCTGGAATCTGTCGACAAGGCGCTGAACCGCGCGGAGCGCGCAGCCAAGGCGAACGACAAGGAGGCCATGGCGAGGAAGCCGGTGCTGCAAAAGTTGTCGGCCGGCCTCAACGAGGGCAAGTCCGCGCGCAGCCTGGGTCTGGACGAGGAAGAGAAGGCGCTGGTGCGCGACCTGTTTCTGCTCACCCTGAAGCCGCTGATGTACATCGCCAACGTCGCCGACGACGGCTTCGAGAACAACCCGTTGCTGGATGCCGTGCGCGCTCGCGCCGTCACCGAAGGCGCCGA
The DNA here is from genome assembly GCA_027307195.1 of Rhodanobacter sp. Classification (GTDB taxonomy): domain Bacteria; phylum Pseudomonadota; class Gammaproteobacteria; order Xanthomonadales; family Rhodanobacteraceae; genus Rhodanobacter. Next base: position 12,360 of record DAHUXL010000247.1, read on the forward strand.
AGTGGTGCCGGTGTGTGCGGCGATCGAGGAGGAGATGGCGCAACTGGAAGATGCCGACCGCGACGAGTTCCTGAAGGACATGGGCCTGGACGAGCCGGGTCTGAACCGGGTGATACGCGCTGGTTACAAACTGCTCGACCTGCAGACCTACTTCACCGCCGGCGTGAAAGAAGTGCGCGCGTGGCAGGTGAAGCGCGGCGCCACCGCACCGCAGGCTGCTGGGGTGATCCACACCGACTTCGAACGCGGCTTCATCCGTGCCGAGACGGTGGGCTACGACGATTTCATCCAGCACAAGGGCGAGCAAGGCGCGGCGCAGGCCGGCCGCCTGCGCAAGGAAGGCAAGGACTACGTGGTCAAGGACGGCGA
>DAHUXL010000252.1 GCA_027307195.1 Rhodanobacter sp.
CGGCAGCTGGCCGCGCGCGAGCTGATCCTCCAGCCATTGCCACTGGAAGAATGCGGCCTCGTACAGCGAGGTTGGCGTGTCGTAGTTCAGCTCATAGAGTTTCGCCGGGCCGCTGCCGTCGTAGGCAAAATCCAGGCGACCGTACAGATGCGGCTGGCGTTCGCGCCAGCTCTGCGCGATCCAGTCCCAGTACGGCTCGGGAATCGCCAGCTGGCGCAGCTGCTGTTCGCTGCCGACGATGCCGTCGAGCAGATCCAGCGCCATCGCATGCAGTTCCTCGCTGGGTGCCTCGATGTCGTGCTCGATCTCGCGCAGGCTGAATGCGTAATAGGCCGACTCGTCCCAGTACGGCGCATCGTCGATGGTGTGGAAGCCGAAGCCGCACTCCGCGGCCTTGCTGCGCCAGTCGGGGCGTTCGGCCAGGGCGATGCGGCGCATCAGCTGCCGACGCCACGGCTGCTGCCGGATCTGCCGAAGCCGGAGCGGCTGGTGGTGACCGCACGATCGGCGGTGGCGTTGATCGGCACCATCGCGGTGCCCGCTCCGCTGCGATAGACGCCGGCGCCGCCGGGGGCGGGTTGTTGCCAGCCACCGTTGCTGTCGCGGAATGCCGGCGCGCTGTTGAAGCCGTTCATCGGCGAACCGTTGCGCAGCATCTGCGACAGGAAGAAACCGGTCATCAACGGGCCGAAGAACGAATGGCTGGCGCCTTCATTGCGCTCGGCGCACTGCTCTTTGCCGTACTTGGCCTCGCACTCCTCGCGATTGGCGAAACGCGGTGCGGTGGTCGCCGCATCCTTCTGTGCCTTGTCGAACGCCTGCTTGCAGGTGGCGCTGTCGTTGGTCTGCGCCACACAGGCCTCGACCGAGGTGTACAAACCCTCGCGCGATGCGCTTTCGCTGCGATCGCAGGCGCTCAGCAGCAGCGGAGCCGTGCTCATCAGCAGCAACGCGGCGGTCTTGGATCGCTTCATGGGAAGTGCTCGTGCAGGATATCCGGCCAAGCATGCCTGCTTGGTCGTGCGGATGAAAGTTCCTGCGGGCCGGTGTGCGCGAATGCCGCAGCGGAGTCGCTGATCGTCATTCGAGTTCGTCGGCCAGTTCGTGCAGGTCGGCGAGGTGCTGTTCCCACCAGCGCGATTCGGCAGCAAACGGAAACGCGACGGGGAATGCCGGGTCGTGCCAGCGTGCGGCGATCCAGCCGGCGTAGTGCAGCTGGCGCATCGCTCGAAGTGCCGGGATCAGCATCAGCTCGCCGTCGTCGAAATCGCGGAACTGCCGGTAGCCTTCGAGCACCGCTTCCATCGCGCGCTCGTCGTTGGCAAGCATCCACAGATCCTGCACGGCCGGGCCGGTGCGTGCATCGTCGAAGTCGACGAAGTGCGGACCGGCATCAGTCCACAACACGTTGCCCGGATGGTAATCGCCATGCAGGCGCAGTTGCCGTACCGGGCCGATCGCTTCCATGCGTGCGGCGATGGCGGCATCGAGGCGCATTGCCCCCACGCGGTAATTCGTCTGCAGCGACGTCGGCAGCAGCGACGATCCGAGCACCGCTTGCATCGGCTGCTGCACCATCGTGTCGCGATCGAGTCGGCCGCGATGGACGAAGGGCGCGCGCGCGCCGACCACGTGCATGCGCGCGATCAGCCGGCCCAGCCATTGCAGTTGATCGAGCGCCTCCAGTTCCGGCGCGCGGCCGCCGCGGCGTGGCGTCAGTGCATAGCGGAAGCCGTCGTGCCGCAGCAGCGTATGGCCATCGAACGCGAGCGCTGCAACCACCGGCAGTTCGGC
>DAHUXL010000254.1 GCA_027307195.1 Rhodanobacter sp.
GCAACGGGGAGTGTAGCAAACTTGTTAAGTTATTGGTGCTTTAACGCCAAGCAAATAAATCCTGGTGAGATTCCGTTCAGAAAAGTTTAATGGCGCGCACGCCGTCAAATTCTTCGGATAGCTACCACGAGTACGTGCAGGGTCAGCAGCTATCCAACGCCTCTGCCCCTGCCTTAATGTTCCACTCACGCCGTCTTTACAACGTGAAGAGCGACAGGAACTGTTGCAACGGCATTGCATCGAGCTGTGCCGGATCCTTCGTCGCCGCCATGATCGCCTTGACCCGATGCGCCGGCAAATGATCGCGCATGGCAGCTTCGAACTTCTGCAGCAATACAGGGATACCTTCGGCACGACGTTTGCGATGCCCGATCGGATAATCGATCGAAACCTTCCCGGTGCTGCTCCCGTCCTTGAAGAACACCTGCACCGAATTTCCGATGTAGCGCTTGGCCGGATCGAAATAATCTTTCGTAAACTGCGGATTTTCGACCACCGTCATCTTGTCGCGCAGTGCATCGATGCGCGGATCGGCGGCGATGTCGTCATTGTAATCGCTGGCCACCAGCCGACCGAAAATCAGCGGCACCGCCACCATGTACTGAATGCAATGATCGCGATCGGCGTAATTCGCCAGCGGGCCGGTCTTGTCGATGATGCGGCAGCCGGCTTCCTGCGTCTCGATGACGATCTTCTCTATCTGGTCGATCCTGTCGACAACTTCCCCATGCAGCTTCATCGCGCACTCCACCGCAGTCTGCGCGTGGAATTCAGCCGGGAAACTGATCTTGAACAGCACGTTCTCCATCACATAGCTGCCAAACGGGCGCTCGAACTCGAACGGCTTGCCCTTGAACGCCACGTCATAGAAGCCCCAGGTTTTTGCAGACAATGCCGAGGGATAGCCGACCACGCCGCGATAAACCGCATTGATCGCGTGAGTCACCGCACGTCGGCAGGCATCGCCGGCGGCCCAGCTCTTGCGCGGGCCGGTGTTCGGCGCATGACGGTAGGTGCGCAGCGCGCCGTTGTCGATCCAGCTGTGCGACACGGCCGTGGTGATCTGCTCCTTGTCGCCGCCGAGCATCGCGGTAGCCACAGCGGCGGAGGCCAGCCGCACCAGAATCACGTGATCCTGGCCAACCCGGTTGAAGCTGTTCAGAAGCGCATAGCAGCCCTGAATCTCGTGCGCCTTGATCGCATAACCAAGCACATCGCGCACGGTCAGTGGCTGGCCACCTTCGCGTTCCGCCTTGCGGCTCAGGTAATCGGCCACGGCGAGGATCGCGCCGAGGTTGTCCGAGGGATGGCCCCACTCGGCCGCCAGCCAGGTGTCATTGAAGTCCAGCCAACGGATCTGGGTACCGATCGCGAACGCGGCCTGCACTGGATCCAGCTCATGGCTGGTACCCGGCACGCGGGCACCGCCCGGCAGTGTCGCGCCCGGTACCAGCGGGCCGAGATGCTTCACGCATTCGGGAAATTTCATTGCCAGCATCGAGGTGCCGAGCGAGTCGAGCAGCATGTAGCGCGCTGTGTCGTAGGCCTCCTGCGAGTCGATCTGGTAATCAACTACGTAATCGGCGATATCGACCAGTGGCTGGTCAGGATCGGGACGGACAGCGGAACGGATGTCGTGCGCACTCATGTCGGATCTCGCAACAGGGAAAACCACTATTTTAGCCGACTGGCGCTTCCTGCGTTGCTTGACCGCAACCATCCTGGCCCCGACAATCCACTAACACATCCCAGAAGGGAGTAGTTCCCGGCGCAGGTTCATCTGCTCCGGTGCGGTGATCGTCAACACGAGCGACGCTTCGCTCCGGTCACCTCGGCAGTCATGCTGCGAACGAGACTTTTGTGGTGGATACGGGCCGCGCGCGTCCGTATCCACTGCATTGTCCGACGCGCATGGAACCCCGCATGGCATTCCCCGGTACAGACTTTTTCTCCGGCCTGCTGACCATCATCCTGCTCGACCTGGTGCTGGCCGGCGACAATGCCATTGTCATCGCCATGGCGGCCAGCCGTCTGCCGAAGGCACTGCAGAAAAAGGCCGTGTTCTGGGGCACGTTCGGCGCCGTCGCGGTTCGTTTTGCCCTCACCGCCGTCGTCGTCTATCTGCTCAAACTGCCTGGATTGATGCTGGTCGGTGGCCTGCTGTTGTTGCCGATCGCCTGGAAGTTGCTGCGCCACGATGCCGACGACGATACTCATGTCAGCGCCAGCAACACGTTCTGGAGCGCCCTGCGCACGATCATCGTCGCCGATGCGCTGATGGGCATGGACAACGTGCTGGCGATTGCCGGCGCCTCGAAGGGACATCTGACCCTGGTCATCATCGGTTTGCTGGTCAGCGTACCGCTGGTGGTGTGGGGCTCGACCCTGATCCTCAAGCTGATCGGACGCTTTCCGATCATCATGTATATCGGTGCCGGCGCGATCGCGTTCACTGCCGGCCGGATGATTTCCCACGATCATTGGCTGAGTGGCTGGTTCTACGCGCACAGCTGGGTGAAATACGCCATGGATGCGCTTCTGGTGATTGGCATCTGCGGCGGCGGTTGGCTGATGCAACGACGACGCCGACGATTGAATACGGCTAGTCGCTGAGGCCGTATCCGATCCATCCGCATCGAAAATGTCCGAATCGACGGTTAGTACATCGTCGGCACTCTGACCGTCACGGTCGCATCGGGCGTATCACGGGTCACCCCCACACCAAGCGTGAAGTTCATGCTGCGCTTGTCGCTGAAGCGATAGGAGCCGCCGATCAGCAAGGTACCCAGCACACTCTTGGCCGAGCCGGCCACGGTCTTGCCGTTTTGCTTGGTGATGCCCACGAAACTCTGGTCATAGCCAATGCTGATCGACGCCTTCTCATTGAGCGCGAGCCCCATACCAAGACTGGCATCAACGATGTCGCCGACCTGCACCGTGCCCAGTGGCTCCTTGCCGCCAAGCAACACCGTGCGACTGACGTCGTGACGCGGGAAATTGTGCAGGTAACTCACGTTGCCGAAGAACACCACCGGATCGGAGGGATACAACCAGGTCACACCCGGCTGCAGCGAGTAGAAACCCGAACCGGTCGGGAGCTGCAGTGGCAGCCCGGTGCCGGTCGCGTTTTGCACGCAGCGGGTGACGCAATCGGTGGTGACCTCGAAAGGATCCCTGCCGGTACGTGACTTGAAGCGCAGCCAGCCGATGTAATACGGCCTGTCCGCACCGCCATCGTTGATCTGGTAGCGAGCGGTGGCTTCCACGTCGCCGATGCCATGACCACTGCTCGTGAAGACCTTGTCCGTGGCACTGCCCGTGAATATCTCGCGACTGATCGTGTCGGTATGCCCATAGACGTACGGTATCCGCAGCTCCATCTCCAGGCGGTTGGTGATGCCGTAGCGCAGTGCGACTGCGCCGGTCTGCGTGGTCGTCTTCACCTGGCGCGCGTCGATCAGGCCGATCAGGATCGCCGGGATCACGGTGTAGCCGATCAAGGCGACCCGGTCGGCGGACGAGTAGCCGAATTGATAGGACGGCTCAACCACCAGCTTGCCACGCGGCGTCAGTACACCAGGTTGATTGAAGATCGGTGCGACGGCCGGCGGCCCGCTATCGCGCTGTGGTGCCTGACCGACCGTTCGATCCGGCGGATTGTCTGTCGGTGTTGTATCGACAGTGGCCGCATCGCTTGCAGGCATGGGCAAGGCGGTGGCCATCGAGCCACCTGCCCTCACGTTGCCCGCGCGTTGCCGATCGAGCACGTCGAGACCCACGGCATGCCGCAGCGCCCGATAATCGGCCTGCTGCGATGCGAGTGCCCGCTTCATCGCCTCGATCTGTTCGTTCTGGGCGGCCAGCTGGGCGCGCATCTCCTCGATGCGTGCGTCCTGCTCGCTCATGTTTTTCCGGAGTACCGCAGACAGCTCACCCGAACTTCCCGGGGTCGCACTCACCGGGGGCGGACTGACCGGAGCCACCGGGTCCTGTGCGCTTGCCACGCCACCGAGCAGCACCAGACCGGCACAACCGGCTGAGCATCTGCTTCGCCACGATTTCCGGGCCATCATGTTTTCCTCCTGGATCGGACATCGTTCAAAGTGGTACGGCGTTTGGCCGGCTATCCGTGCATCAGCCTTGAAACGCCAGTCAGTGCCCCAGCGATCCGATCAGGCCAGTCTGCAAACTCTCCTGCAGACCAAGACTGCGGAACATGCTCTGGCTGTTCGCCGTGACATTGAGCGTGGTCAGGCTGCGGATGTCCTGATTGTCGAGACTGTTCTGGATCACCGTCGCAGCCGTCGCATGGTTGAACGTCGCCGGGTCGACGGAGTTGTTCGCACCGTTCTGGATGATATTGACCGTGCCCGTGGCGGCAGCGAGGGCGCTGGCCTGATCCGGTGTTATCCGGCCGATGTCAGGAATGTTCACGCTGGTGCCGGAGACCAGATTGCCGTTGATGTAGACCGCGCGCTCGATACCGAAGGACACCAGCAACCCGTTGCCCAAGTCGAAACCACCTCGGGTGGCATCCAGCCGACGGTCACTGACCGCCACCGGCCACACGTTCACGGCATGCATGCCACCGACCGCTATGCGCGACGACGACGCAGGCCGCAGTGCCGGCGATGGCCCCTGCGCACTGGCCATGCCAGCCCAAGCCATCGACAGGCTCGTCAGCACGCAAAGACATGGAAGCCCGATACGGAAGATGTTGCTCATGGCTGCACTCAGATATCCCCCGGCCCGCGCTTGGGCAACGTGATGTTGCCCAGGCCGGTACGGTCGATGGCGGAATTGATGGGTGCCATTGGCGCAGCGCGCCAGTCGTCGCTGGTGTTGAATCTTGCCAATGCACGCCGGTTGTGGATGACGAATACCAAGTGGTTCTTCCATGCCGCATCGAACTGCGCGCGCGGAATCGAACGCGTGCCACGGGCGGGGTCGCCTACCAGGACACGCCCATCACGCAGACCCTTGATCACCACGAAATGGTGGTAGCCCCTTTCATCGATCAGCACGATCGCGGGAAGATTTTCCTGTCGCAGCTTTTCCAGCGGCACCTGGAACCCATCGGCGTCGAAACCATTGGCCTGCAGGAAGCGCTTGATATCGAGCAGCGAAAAACCTTCCCGATTGATTTTCGGCCGGTCGCCGTGGGCATACATCTGCACGAACGCTTCCTGCTCGTTGACCGGATAGCCGTACTGGTAGGTCAGCAAGGTCGCCACGGCGGCGGAGCCGCAGCTGAAATCGTATTTCTGGCGGATGGTGTTCCTGAAGCGAATCTCTTTCAGACTCGTCATGTGCAGGCTGTAACTGCCACCCTGCACGCCCGGCAACACGACCGGCGCAGCTGCTGCCAGCTGCATCACGGGAAACAGGCCGGCGACGAACGTCGCGACCTGCCAGAAAGAGCAAGGTCGCTGGCAAATCATGGCTGGAACTGCACGTTGACGATCGTGGCGTTCTGGATCAGCACGGCGTTGCCGCTGTTCTGGATCACCATCGGTAAACCCATCGCTCCAGTGAACGAGCCGGAGCTGATCACATTGGCTCCGCTCACCACATGATCGACGCTGTTGTTTGCCACCGTACCGTTCAGTGTCATGGTTTCGGTGATATCGGTGCCGCCACTGAGTTTCGCCAGTGCTGCGGAGTCGATGCTCGGCCCCCATCCCGCGACATCGTGTGGCGGTGCAACCACATGTCTGGGCGATGACATCGATGCTGCCGTCACGTTGGGCAGCGGTGCAACGGACTCTGCTGCCAGCGCATTCCACGTCGTTGCCATGAGCAACAACGGAATGAGCCAGGACATCGGTCTGACTGTTCGCATGATTCTGTCTCCCTCACCGGTGCGGGCAGCGAACTCTGCTTGTGCCCAGCAGCCCGGACGCAACCATCGGAAAACACGGTGGAACGCCAGGCGCTCCACCGTGTCCGGTTCCACTTTTATGGGCCAACGTTGAGATTGGCCTGGACATTCACGCTCTGCTGGATCAGCGAGCCGACGCCACTGTTCTGCGCCATGACCGTAACGCCAGCGGCCGCCGCAGCTGCGCCTGACATGTTGTTGGACATGTCGAACGTGCCCGCATTCACCGAGTTCGATCCACCGGCTCCACCGGCTCCGCCGGCTCCGGCGACACCTTCGCCGCCCGTAGCGGAAGCACCGGCGCCGCCGGCACCACCCATGCCACCCGTGCTGTCAGCTGCACCACTGCTGCCACCGGTCGAGGTCGCTGCGCCGCTGCTTGCAGTCGACGCGCCGCTGGTGCCTGCTCCGCCGGCCCAAGAACCTCCGGTTCCGCCGGTCGCCGTTGCGGTGCTGGAGCCACGCGAGCGGGCATGCGCGTTACCGTAGTTGTCGCCACTGCTGTCGCCACCCGACGCAGTACTGAGCGCACCGACCTGGCCGCTATCAGCACCGGATCCACCGGCATAGCCGCTGTGCGAACGGGCATTGCCGCCGTCACCGCCGGATCCGCCGCGACCACCAAGGGCATTCCCGCCGTAGCCGTCGCCACCGGATCCGCCACGACCACCATTGGCATTACCCCAGTTGCTGGCGACATTGCCGATGTCATGCGCACGGATGTCCGTCACGGTGCCATCAAGCCGGCTGATCGCCACTGCCTTGCTGCTGTTGAATGAGCTGGCTATCGATGACGAAGCCGTACCGCCATTGTTGGCTGCGGCGCTGCCCTGCCCATCGGCGTACGAATCGCCCGCACCGCTGTTCGTGTTGGTGTGCGTGGAGCTGTCGCTGGTCTGCACTGCAGTGGAGTGTCGCTGGGCCGACGGTCCGGCTCCGCCGGTCAGTGTGTCATTCGCCAAGGCTGGAAGAGTGAGTCCCAAGCCAATGCATATCGCTGTTAAAAGTAGAGTCTTTCGCATGGTTATTCTCCTGGAACGATGCGGTGAGCCCCCTGTTTTTGCTGTGAAGCAATCAGCTAGAGCAATCTTCACGCCAGCCCGGATGGTTCTTTTCGATCATTTTTAATTTGCTTTAAAATCAACAAATTGAATATTTCATATGCAGGCGCACATGACGCGAGTCGCATGGTGAAAACCGCGAACTGAATCAGTTCCGCAACACCGCAACTTCACCGCAGGCTCAGCGATCCGCACGACATCAGGGGATCCGGCACAAATGCCGGCTCTGCAGCGGCTCACTGCAACATGTAACAAGCGTGATACAGCGGGATGGCCGCGGGAGCGACTCGAATCATCCGGAACGCCTTTGCGCCACCGATTTCGTCATTTCCATGAAAAAAGAAGGGAGCCTTGCGGCTCCCTTCTTCGGCAGAAAACGCGCTTGCTCAGCGTTTGTCGATCGGCACGTAGGCCTTGTCTTCCGGGCCCGTGTAGTTCGCGCTGGGGCGGATGATCTTGCCGTCCTCGCGCTGCTCGATCACGTGCGCGCTCCAACCTGAAGTGCGCGCAATCACGAAGAGCGGCGTGAACATCGCCGTCGGCACGCCCATCATGTGGTACGCGCTGGCGGAGAACCAGTCGAGGTTCGGGAACATCTTCTTCACCTCGCCCATCACCTTCTCGATCCGCTCGGACACTTCGAACAGAGTCGGGTTGCCGCCATCGGTGCACAGCTTGCGCGAGATCTCCTTGATGATCTCGTTGCGCGGATCGGACACCGTGTATACCGGATGACCGAAGCCGATGATGATTTCCTTGCGCTCGACGCGGGCGCGGATGTCGGCCTCCGCCTCGTTGGCGCTGCGGTAGCGCGCGATGATCTCCATCGCCACCTCGTTCGCGCCGCCATGCTTCGGGCCGCGCAACGCACCGATCGCACCCGTGAGCGCCGAGTACATGTCCGACCCGGTACCGGCAATCACGCGTGCAGCGAACGTCGAAGCATTGAACTCATGTTCGGCGTACAACACCAGCGATTTGTCCAGCGCGTGCGCATGCAGCTCGCTCGGCTTCTTGCCGTGCAGCAGGTGCAGGAAGTGCGCGGCAATCGAGTCGTCGTCGGTCTGCGTCTCGATGCGCATGCCGTTGTGGCTGAAGTGGTACCAGTACAACAACATCGAACCGAAGCTGGCCATCAGGCGATCGGCGATCTCGCGCGCGCCGGTGACATTGTGGTCGTCCTTTTCCGGCAGCACGGTGCCGAGCACCGAGCAACCCGTACGCATCACGTCCATCGGATGCGTCGCGGCCGGCAGCAGCTCCAGCGCGGCCTTGACCGGCGCCGGCAATCCGCGCAAGCGCTTCAGGCGCGCGCGGTAGTTGTTCAGCTCGGTCCAGTTCGGCAGCACACCGTGCACCAGCAGATAGGCGACTTCCTCGAAGCAACCCTTGGCAGCCAGGTCGTGGATGTCGTAGCCGCGGTAATGCAGGTCGTTGCCACTGCGGCCGACCGTGCACAGCGCGGTGTTGCCTGCGGCCACACCGGACAGCGCGACGGATTTCTTGGCCTTGGGCAGCGTTTGCGTGGTTTCGCTCATGGATGGAACCTCGATCAATGAAGACGCGCCGGCACGCCGGCACAGTCAGGGAAGGAACATGCAATCGATCAGTCGGATCTGCCGCCGGCGAACAGTTCGTCCAGCTTGCGCTCGTAGGCGTGGTAGTCGAGGTAGTCGTACAGCTCCTCGCGCGTCTGCATGGTCGGCACGGCCGCCTTCTGCGTGCCGTCGCGGCGCACGGTCTCGTAGAAATTCAGCGCGGCCTTGTTCATCGCGCGATACGCGCCGCAGCAGTACAGGATGATGTCGACGTTCGCACTGGCCAGTTCCTCGCGGGTGAACAGCGGGGTCTGGCCGAATTCGGTGATGTTGGCGAGGATCGGCACCTTCACTGCCGCCTTGAACTGGCGGTATTGCTCCAGCGTGTAGATCGCCTCCGGGAAGATCATGTCGGCACCGGCCTCGACGCAGGCCTGCGCCCGTTCGATTGCCGACTCCAGACCCTCCACCGCGATGGAATCGGTGCGCGCCATGATCACGAACTGCTCATCGCTGCGCGCGTCCACCGCAGCCTTCACGCGATCGACCATCTCGTCCTTCGACACGATCGCCTTGCCCGGACGGTGGCCGCAACGCTTGGCGGCCACCTGGTCCTCGATATGCAAGGCGCCGGCGCCCGCCTTGATCATCGAACGCACGGTGCGCGCGATGTTGAATGCACCGCCCCAGCCGGTATCCACGTCGACCAGCAGCGGCAGGTCGCAGACGTCGGTGATGCGGCGGGCGTCGATCAGCACATCCTCCATCGAGCTGATGCCCAGATCCGGCATGCCCAGCGAATTGGCGGCGACGCCACCGCCGGACAGGTAGATCGCCTTGAAGCCGCTGCGCTTGGCCATCCGTGCGGCATAGGCGGTGATCGCGCCGACGACCTGCAGCGGCTGTTCCGCGGCGACGGCGGCGCGGAAACGCGCGCCGGGGGATGCTGGCTGTGTCATGTCACCTCCGCAAAACGGATATTTTAGCGCACTGCGACGTGCGCTCCCCACGACCGTCGTTGTCATGGGTCGATCGTCCGAACAGTGGCATCATTTGCGACCGCATGCGCCCAGCCCGCCCAGCCCCAAAGCGCATGCTCCGGAACAGGTCGATGCATGCGGTATCGGACCTTGGCAGCGGGCTTGATGCCACTTGGCCCAGCCCCACCTTGATAGTTACAAACAATCGAATCGATGCTGACAATCAATTAGATTAATCGACTAAAACCCCATATCCTCACACTTCGCTTTCAACCACCACGGGAAAACCCACGATGTCGCTGATCAACACCGAAATCAAACCTTTCAAGGCGCAGGCGCTCAAGAGCGGTCAGTTCATTGAAGTTTCCGATGCCGACCTGAAGGGCAAGTGGTCCGTCGTGTTTTTCTACCCGGCCGACTTCACCTTCGTCTGCCCGACCGAGCTCGAGGACCTGGCTGACAACTACGCCGAGTTCCAGAAGCTGGGCGTCGAGATCTACTCGGTCTCCACCGACACCCATTTCGCTCACAAGGCATGGCACGACACGTCCGATGCGGTGAAGAAGATCAACTACACCATGGTCGGCGATCCGACCGGCACGATCAGCCGCAACTTCGGTGTGATGATCGAGGAAGCAGGCCTGGCCGATCGCGGCACCTTCGTGATCGATCCGTCAGGCAAGATCCAGATCGTCGAGATCACCGCCGGTGGCATCGGCCGTGACGCCAAGGAGCTGTTGCGCAAGGTCAAGGCCGCGCAGTACGTCGCCTCCCATCCGGGTGAAGTCTGCCCGGCCAAGTGGAAGGAAGGCGAGAAGACCCTGGCGCCGTCGCTGGACCTGGTCGGCAAGATCTGAGCAGTACCGCGCGCCATGCGCCACGGACCCGGAGTTCTTCCGGGTCCGCTTTACCGAAACACTGTGTATAGCGACGCCCGGGTCCGCCCGGGTGCTCGGCACGTGCACCCTCAAGAAACCCCTCGACGGAGCCAAGCCCATGTTGGATGCCCATCTCACAGCCCAGTTGAAGACCTATCTCGAAAAGGTCACGCAACCGATCGAGATCGTTGCGTCCCTGGACGACAGTGCCAAATCTCTCGAACTGAACGAGCTGCTCGGCGAGATCGCCGCGCTGTCCGAACGGATCAGACTGGTGCGCCGCGACGACAACGAGCGCAAGCCGTCCTTCGCGATCAACCGCGTCGGCAGCGATATCGGCGTGCGTTTCGCCGGCATTCCGATGGGCCATGAATTCACCTCGCTCGTACTCGCCCTGCTGCAGGTCGGCGGACATCCGTCCAAGACCGCCACCGATGTGATCGAGCAGGTGAAAAATCTCGACGGTGATTACCGTTTCGAGACCTATTTTTCGCTGTCCTGCCAGAACTGCCCGGATGTGGTGCAGGCGCTGAACCTGATGAGCGTGCTGAATCCGAAGATCCAGCATGTCGCCATCGACGGTGCCCTGTACCAGGACGAAGTCGACGCGCGCCAGGTGATGTCGGTGCCGACGGTGTTCCTCAACGGCGAAGTGTTCGATCAGGGTCGCATGAGCCTGGAAGAGATCCTGGCCAGACTTGACACCGGCGCCGCCCGGCGCGAGGCCGAGAAGCTCAAGGCCAAGGATGCGTTCGATGTGCTCGTCGTCGGCGGCGGCCCGGCCGGCTCGGCCGCGGCGATCTATGCCTCGCGCAAGGGCGTCCGCACCGGCGTGGCAGCCGAGCGTTTCGGCGGCCAGGTGCTGGACACCATGGCGATCGAGAACTTCATCTCGGTCGGCTATACCGAAGGTCCGAAGCTGGTCACGGCGCTGGAGCAGCACGTCAAGGATTACGACGTCGACGTCATGAACCTGCAGCGAGCCGAGAAGCTGCTGCCGGCGACGGAAGCCGGCGGCCTGATCGAAGTGCAGCTGGCCAACGGCGCCACGCTGAAGTCGAAGACCGTGATCCTGTCCACCGGCGCGCGCTGGCGGCAGATGGGCGTACCCGGCGAAGATCACTATCGCAACAAGGGCGTGGCCTACTGCCCGCACTGCGACGGTCCGCTGTTCAAGGGCAAGCGCGTGGCGGTGATCGGCGGCGGCAACTCCGGCGTCGAGGCGGCGATCGACCTCGCCGGCATCACCAGTCACGTCACCCTGGTCGAGTTCGACGGCAAGCTGCGTGCGGATGAAGTCCTGCAGCGCAAGCTGCGCAGCCTGTCCAACGTCGACATCGTCGTCAGTGCGCAGAGTACCGAAGTGCTGGGCGACGGCCAGAAGGTCAGCGGCCTGGTCTACAAGGACCGCGTCGACGGCGTGATGCACACGCTCGAACTGGAAGGCATCTTCGTGCAGATCGGCCTGCTGCCGAATACCGAGTGGCTGAAGGGCACGCTGGAACTGTCGCCACGCGGCGAGATCGTCATCGACGAGCGCGGCCAGACTTCATTGCCCGGCGTGTTCGCCGCCGGCGACGCCACCACGGTGCCGTACAAGCAGATCGTCATCGCGATGGGGGCCGGCTCGACCGCTGCGCTGAGTGCGTTCGACCATCTGATCCGCAGCCCGCTTCCGGTCGCGGAGACGGAGAAGGAAGCAGTCGCCGCTTAAACAATGTGGAGTTGGCCGGCCTTCGACTTCGACCCTGCGGGCCTACGCACAGGGTGAACGGGTGGAGTGTCCGCCAACCCCGTTCACTCTGAGCGTAGCGAAGCGAAGTCGAAGGGCCGCCACTGCCCATAATTCAGTCTCCTTGATCGGGGCCACGTTCCAGCGCACGCCGGATATCGTCCAGTGCCCCCGGATCATCCAGCGTAGACAGGTCGCCCGGATCTCGCTGCTCCGCCAGCGCCTGCAGCGAGCGACGCAACAGCTTGCCGGAGCGTGTTTTCGGCAAGGCATTCACCACGTAGACGCGCGACGGCTTCGCCACGCCACCGAGTTGATCGACCACGCGCTGCTGCATCGCCAACGCCACCGTACCGGCATCGGCTCCCGCATTCTGCTTCAGCATGGCGAACACGATGGGAACCTGCCCCTTCAGCTCGTCACGCACACCGACCACCGCCGCCTCGGCCACTGCCGGATGACTGGCCACCGCCTCCTCGATCTCGCGCGTGCCCAGCCGATGGCCAGCTACGTTGATCACGTCGTCGGTACGGCCGAGGATGAACGTATAGCCGTCCTCGTCGCGAATCGCCCAATCCAGCGAGCTGTACAGCAGCTCCCTGAAGTGGCTGAAGTAACTGTGCACATAGCGGTCGTCATCGCGCCAGACCGTACTCAGGCAACCCGGCGGCAACGGCGGCTGGAACACCAGCACGCCCTTCACCCCGGCGGCGACTTCCTTGCCGGTGTTCTCGTCGATCACCTTCATCTTGTAGCCCGGCGCAGGCAAACCAGGCGAACCGAACTTGGTTGGCTTCAGCTCCAGCCCCGGCATCAACGTGATTGCCGGCCAGCCGGTCTCGGTCTGCCAGTAATTGTCGATCACCGGCACGCCGAGCGCATGGGTGATCCACTGCGCGGTCGGCTCGTCCAGCGGTTCGCCGGCGAGAAACAGCCACTTCAGTTTCGACAGGTCGTGTTTCTTCAGCCAGCTCTCGTCCTGTTTCTTCAGCACACGGATCGCGGTGGGCGAGGAGAACATCGTGTGCACGCCGTAACGCTCGCACAGCTGCCACCAGATGCCCGGGTCCGGCCGCGTCGGCGTACCCTCGTACAACAGCGAAGTGGCTCCGCCGATCAACGGACCATAGACGTTGTAGGAATGCCCCACCGCCCAGCCTACGTCCGACGTGGAGAACATCACCTGCCCCGGCGCGATGTCGAACACGGTGCGGATCGACAATGCCATCGCCACCGCGTAGCCGCCCACGTCGCGCTGCACGCCCTTCGGCTTGCCGGTGGTGCCGGAGGTGTACAGCAGGTAGCTCGGCTCGTTCGATTCCAGCCAGACCACCGGCACTTCGACACCTTCGTGCGCCCGGCGCAGCTCGGCATAGTCGAGGTCGCGTCCCGCCACGCGAGTCATCTGCGGATCGAGTCCGCGATCGACGATCAGCACCCGCGGCGGCGGGGCCGAGGCCTCGTTCAATGCCGCATCGACCAGCGGCTTGTAAGGAATCACCATGCCGCCGCGCATGCCGGCATCGGCCGCGATCAGCAGCTTCGGCTGCGCGTCGTCGATGCGCAGCGCCAGGTTGTGCGCGGCAAACCCGCCGAACACCACGGAGTGGATCGCGCCGATCCGCGTGCAGGCAAGCATCGCGAACACTGCTTCGGCGACGTTAGGCAGATAGATCACCACCCGATCACCGTTGCCCACGTTCAGTGACCGCAGCACAGCGGCAAACGCATTCACCTCCCAATACAGCTCGCGATAGGTGAACTCGCGGGTGACATCCGTTTCACTGGAAATCGCCACCAGCGCCAGTTGCTCGGCACGCTCGGCCAGGTGCCGGTCGACCGCGTTGTAGCAGAGGCTGGTGGTGCCGCCGACGAACCAGCGCCGAAACGGCGGATTCGACTGGTCGAGGATCTGCTGCGGCGGCGTCTCCCAGTGGATCAGGCGCGCCTGCTCGGCCCAGAACTGCTCCGGCTGCTCGATCGACTGCCGATAGAAATCCCCGTAGCGCATTTTCGTCTCCGGATTCTCGCTGCACCCAGCCTAGACCAAGCCGGCGCGCGATATCAGCGCGACCATAGTCTTAGCTCAGCCTAGAAGACGGCTTCCGCAACGCTTGACCCTCACGTAACGTGAGCCCTTAGCGTACCGGGCACGCGATGCGAAAGGAGCGAGGACGATGTTGCTGACTGTGGGCAAACTGGCCAGGCGCTGCGGGATGACCGTGCGCACCCTGCACCACTACGACGCCATCGGCCTGCTTCAGCCCGCATCGCGGTCCGGTGCCGGTTACCGACTTTATGCGCGAGCGGACATTGAACGTCTGCATCGCATCCAGGCCTTGCGTCAGCTTGGTCTGTCGTTGACCGACATCGGCACAGCGCTGTCCGGACCACAACAGCCATTGGCCGAAGTGGTCGACCGCCAGATCGCACAGATCGACCGAGAACTGAGCGAAGCTGCAAACCTGCGTGAGCGGCTGGTGCATCTGCGCACACAACTGACGAACGGACAGTCCCCTGACCTGGCCGACTGGCTGGACACGCTGGAGTTGATGACGATGTATGAGAAGTACTTTTCCCCCGAGGAACTGAAAGCCCTGCCGCTGCACACTGACCCGGATGTGCAGGTGGAATGGAGCGCGCTGATCAGCGCCGTGCAATCAGCGATGGACCGTGGTGCAACCACGGATGACGCGGACGTGCAGATACTCGCGCTGCGCTGGATGACGATGGTCGAGCGCGGCACCGGCAACAACCCCGAGTTCCTCATGCGCCTGCACGCCATGAACGAGAACGAGCCCGCGGCCCGCGCGCAGAGCGGCATCACACGGGCCCTGCAGGCTTTCGTGGAAGCAGCGGTCGTCGCGGCGCGACTGGCGATCTTCGCGCGCTACCTGGATGTGCACGACATGGAGCGCATGCGCGCCAACTATGGCAAGCAGATGTACGCGTGGCCGATGCTGATCGCCGATCTGCGCAAGGCCATGGAGGAAAACACGTCGGCGAATGATCCGAATGTGCAGAAGATGGCCCAGCGCTGGATGGAGCTGTTCCGCGCCTATGCCGGCGACTCTCCTGTCACCCACGCGCGCATCCGTGAGGCCTATGCAAAAGAGGTCGACCTGCGCAGCGGCAGCGCGGTGGACAATTCGCTGCTCGACTATGTGCGAGAGGCGCTCGCCGGTCTTGCATCGACGACACACTGAAGCGCCGTGGGCGACAAGCAGGCCCACAAAAAGGAAGGACGGCCGGAGCCGCCCTTCCTTTTTACCGCTGATGGACTCGCTTACTTCTTCGCGAACAGATGCTCGACGCCGGTACGCTCCTCGCGCAGCTCCTTGTCGGTGGCGTCCATGCGGCCGCGCGAGAAGTCGTTGATCGCCAGGCCCTGCACGATCGTGTACTTGCCGTCCTTCACGGTCACCGGGTAGCCGTAGATCACGCCCGGCGCGATGCCGTACGAACCATCGGACGGGATGCCCATCGAGACCCAGTCGCCTTCGGCGGTGCCCTGTGCCCAGTAGCGCATGTGGTCGATCGCGGCCGACGCGGCGGATGCTGCCGACGAGGCGCCGCGCGCCTTGATGATCGCCGCGCCGCGCTGCTGCACTGTCGGGATGAAATCGCTCTCGTACCAGGCCTGGTCGACCAGCGACATCGCGGCCTTGCCGTTGACGGTGGCGTGGTGGATGTCCGGGTACTGGGTCGAGCTGTGGTTGCCCCAGATCGTCATCTTCTTGATGTCGGTGGTGTGCGCGCCGGTCTTTTCAGCCAGCTGTGACAGTGCGCGGTTGTGGTCGAGACGAACCATCGCGGTGAAGCAGTTCGGGTCCAGGTCCGGTGCATTCTGCTGCGCGATCAGCGCATTCGTGTTGGCCGGGTTGCCGACCACCAGCACGCGCACATTACGCTTGGCGTGATCGTTCAGCGCCTTGCCCTGCGGACCGAAGATCGCGCCGTTCGCTTCCAGCAGATCCTTGCGCTCCATGCCCGGGCCGCGCGGACGCGCGCCGACCAGCAGTGCGTAGTCGACGTCCTTGAACGCGACGTTGACGTCGTCGGTGGCGACCACGCCGGCCAGCGTCGGGAACGCGCAGTCGTTGAGTTCCATCACCACACCTTGCAGCGACGGCAGCGCCGGGGTGATTTCCAGCAGGTGCAGGATCACCGGCTGATCCGGACCCAGCATGTCGCCGGCAGCGATGCGGAACAGCAAGGCATAACCGATCTGGCCGGCGGCGCCGGTAACGGCAACTCGAACGGGGGCTTTCATCGTGGCAACTCCATAAGAAATGAGGCGAGGTGGAATGAGACGAGGCCCGCATCCTGTGACGCGGGCCAGAACTAAACGGTCAGCTCAACTCAGCGAAGAACTCGGCGATGCGCGCGAGTCCCGGTGCCAGTTGTGCGGTCGGGCAAGTGTAGGAAATGCGCAGCGCACGCGGCTCGCCGAACGCCGAGCCGGGCACGCAGGCCACGCCCTTGGCTTCCAGCAGCGCGGCACAGAACTCCACGTCGTTGCTGATCTTCACGCCCTTGTGGCTCTTGCCGAACGCCACCGAAATATCCGGGAACGCATAGAACGCGCCCTGCGGCCGTGGACAGATCACGCCGGGAATCGCGCTGAGCGCGGCGAACACGGTGTCGCGCTTGCCGGCAAACTCGGCGCACTTGGCCTTGGGAATATCCTGCGGGCCGCTGAGCGCCGCCACCGCCGCTGCCGTGATCACTTCCGGCAG
This sequence comes from Rhodanobacter sp., assembly GCA_027307195.1. Taxonomy (GTDB): domain Bacteria; phylum Pseudomonadota; class Gammaproteobacteria; order Xanthomonadales; family Rhodanobacteraceae; genus Rhodanobacter. The sequence goes on from DAHUXL010000254.1 coordinate 16,810, forward strand.
GCTGGTGATGTGGTTGGAGTTGAGCGTGGTGATCGCCTTGGCCACCACTTCCGGCCCGGCGATCAGGCCAACGCGCCAGCCCGGCATGCCGTAGGTCTTCGAGACCGAATCGACGAAGATCACCCTGTCGCGCAGCTCGGGCTTCGCGAACACGAAGTTGTGGTAGCCGAGGCCGTCGAACACCATCGAGTTGTAGATGTCGTCGGTGATGACCCAGGTATCGGGGTGCTTCACCAGCACCTCGGCCAGCGCCGCGATTTCCTCGCCGGTATAGACCATGCCGGTCGGGTTGGACGGGTTGTTGAACAGGAACACCTTCGGCTTGCGCGCCAGCGCGGCATCGAGCTGTGTCGGGGTGAGCTTGTAGTTCTGCTCCGCACCGCAGTGCATCACGTTGGTTTTCGCACCGACGATATCGGCGATGTCGCGGTAGGTGGTCCAGTACGGCGCGGCGAAACAGATCTCGTCGCC
>DAHUXL010000263.1 GCA_027307195.1 Rhodanobacter sp.
TACACCCGCGCCGTGGTGAAGCACGATGCCAACGCGTATCCGCTGAAGGCCGTGCCGGTGCGCCAGCCGAACAAGACCTATACCGAAACCGGCTGGGAAGTGTTCGAGCAGGGCCTGACCGATACGCTGACCTGGTTCAAGGACCGCTACGGCGACATCCCGCTGTACATCACCGAAAATGGTTCCGCGTTCTACGATCCGCCGGTGGCGGAGAACGGCGTGCTCGACGATCCACTGCGCACCAACTATCTGCGCAAGCACCTCAAGGCGCTGCACAAGGCGATCGCGGCCGGGGTGAACCTGAAGGGTTACTACGCCTGGTCACTGATGGACAACCTGGAGTGGTCGCTGGGTTTCTCCAAGCGCTTCGGGCTGTACCACGTCGACTTCGCCACCCAGCAACGCACATCCAAGGCCAGCGCGAAGCTGTATGCGCAGGTGATCGAGAGCAACGGCAGCGTGCTTGGCGAATAGTTGCCGGCCTTCTGCACGGCCCCATCTCCGTTCACCCCCGGATCTGGTCCGAGGCAGGCTCTGAGTGCCTGCCGCGTAGCGGCCCGAGTCGAAGGGCGCGCCACCGACAACTTGCTATAGCACTTCGACTTTGCCGTTCTGCAAATGGCTACGCTCAGTGCGAACGGTGAAAGGAGCCACCGTTCCGGATCCATCAATGCGCCAAGATCAGGCTCGCCCCAACACCAGCAGATGCCGCTCGGCCGGCAACCCTGGCACCACCAGCTCGTGCATGCCGCGCACTTCGAATCCCGCCGGTATCCCGGGCAGCTCGTCGTCTGGCCGCTTGCCCTTCATCGCCAGCCAGATGCCGTCCGGCGCCAGCAGATGGCCGCCCCAGCCGAGCATGTCGGCCATGCTGGCGAACGCCCGTGCGGTGACGCAGTCGTACTGGCCCTCGACGTCTTCCACCCGCGACTGCACCGCACGCACGCCTTCAAGCTTGAGTGCGCGGATCGCCTCGCGCAGGAAGCGCACCTTCTTGCCATTGGAATCGACCAGCAGGATCTCGCGTCCCGGCGCTGCGATCGCCAGCACGATGCCGGGCAGGCCCGGACCAGTACCCAGGTCCGCCAGAGTCTGGCCTTGCACAAAGGGAAGGATCGCCAGCGAATCGAGCAGGTGACGGGTGATCATCTCCGCCGGATCGCGCACGGCAGTGAGGTTGTAGGCCGCGTTCCAGCGTTCCAGCAAGGCCTGATAGTCGAGCAGCCGCGGCACCGCGTCGGCCGGCAGGCTCAGCCCCAGTGCGGCAATGCCTTGTTCGAGTTGTACCTGCAAGGCGTCGCGCGCAGCCATGATGCTTTCCTGTAATCCGGGGCCGGCAGTATCCCGGCCATGCGACGACGATGCCAGCACTGATGCAAGCCGACAAAAGAAAACCCGCCGAAGCGGGTTGAATATGCACAAATCCCCTGTGGCGTGGGCGCTCTCGGTCGCCCTGACGCGATTCGGGATTCAGGCCACGTCGAGTTCGACCCGGGTCACCATCATGCCGCGTTCGCGCAGCGCATTGTTCAAGGACTGCTTCACGCGTGCGCCCAGATCGCGACGATCAGCCTGATCGGCCGCCGGTTCGTCGCGCAGGGCTTCATGCGCACCGCGGCGGATCAGCTGATCGACCTGCTCGAACACCGCATCGGCGCGCTCCGGCTCCAGCACCTGCCAGTACACCGTGCCACGCACGTCGTGGGCATTGGCCAGCGGCTCCTCGAAACGCAGCGTCTGGCCGGCCAGATTGATCTTGTGCGCGACCCGATCCAGCAGCGGCAGCACCAGATGCATGCCCCCCTGCAGCAGGCGCACCGGCTTGCCGTGCCGATAAAGGCTGTAGACCTGACCAGCCGGCACAACCTTGATCGCGCTGGCGATCAGCACGGCAGGCAGCAGGAGCAGCAAGGTCAACAGAGTCATCATGATTCGTGAAAACAGCAGCTTGGCTGTGGTTTCTTCAGTTTCGCGGGAGCTTGAGGATACAGTCGTCTGAGTGCGCGAAGATTAACCTTGATTTAACGACAAAACGAATTTCTTAACAACCACCAAGAACCGGCGAAAATGGGACACCATTCGCAAATCATTAAATCGGCGAGGCGGGTGCATGGTCACGAGGGCGGTTGCTGCATTGCCGCAGCGCTATTTTCTTGATGCGGACCGCCATCATCAACCGCCAATCCAGCGATTTGCCGACCGATGCGTTGGAGTAGCGATGAAAACATCTCGCATCGCAACAAAACTGCTGTCTTTACAGGCACTTTACAACTCTTTATGAAAACGATTACGTTGGCGCCACCACAAGGTTTCAGGGCATCCGGCAACTCTCCATGGCAGCGGCAACCATCAAAGATGTAGCGCGGGAAGCCAAGGTATCCGTGGCCTCCGTTTCGCGTGCCTTGAATGATGGTCGCGGGGTGACCGCTGAGACCAGCCAGCGTATTCGCGAGGCCGCGACACGCCTGCGCTATGTGCCGCACGCCGCAGCACGCACGCTGATCACCCGCCGCACGAACACCATCGGTGCGCTGTTGCCGGATCTGTATGGCGAGTTCTTTTCCGAGCTGATCCGTGGCATCGATCTGGCCGCGCGGGCGCGAGGGCTGCACCTGCTGGTCTCCAGTTCACACGACGACGCCGATGCCGCCGCCGCCGCCCTGCGCGCGATGCAGGGCCGGGTCGATGGCTTGCTGCTGATGTCACCGCATGCCGATGCCGCCTTCCTGCAGCAGAACCTGCCGCACGGCCTGCCCACCGTGCTGATGAACACCCGGCTGGCCGGGGCCGACTATTGCGCGCTGTCAGTGGACAACGATGGCGGCGCCCGTTTGATGGTCGAACATCTGCTGGCACTCGGCCACCGGCGGATCGTGTTTATCCAGGGTCCGCCCGGCAACCGCGATGCCACTGAACGCGAGCTCGGCTACCGCGAAGCACTCACCAGCCATTCGCCGGACAGCCCGGTGGCCATGCTGCGCGGCGATTTCAGCGAGGACTCCGGCTACCGCGCCGGACAGCAGGTACTGGCGATGCGGCCACGGCCCGATGCCGTGTTCGCCGCCAACGACATGATGGCGATCGGTTGCATGGCGGCATTGCGCGACGCCGGCATCTGCGTGCCCGAGGAAATCGCCATCGGCGGCTTCGACGACGTGCCGATGGCGCGCTACGTGACGCCACCGCTCACCACGGTCCAGGTGCACATCGCCGAACTCGGCGGCCAGGCCATGGAGCTGCTGGGCGAACAGATCGACAACCCGGACAGCGTGATGGCCGGCATCCACCGCCGCGTCACCGCACAGCTGGTGGTGCGTGTATCCAGTGGGGCACCGCTCGTCTAGCGGACAGACATCAGGACCGGCGCAGGACGGCACCGGCTGGAACCGCCTCGACACCAGGCGATTCCGTGTCAACGGATCGTGGGAGCGTTCCGCTCACGGGCAACACAAAGCAACGC
>DAHUXL010000001.1 GCA_027307195.1 Rhodanobacter sp.
TTGTCGAGCAACGGCGACGGAATCGCGTTCTGGTCGTGCTGGGTGTTCCACCAGATGCCGAAGCCGAACAGCAGCACCAGCAGCATGAAACCGAAGAACGGCAGCAACCGGTTCATGCGTGCGTTTCCTCTACCTGCAAGCCTGCCGCAGCGGTTTCCGTTTTCGCTGCGCGCTTGATGCGGAAGCGCTTGTCGCCGGCGCAGACGAAACCACCCAGCATCATCAGCAGGCCGCCGCCCCAGATCCAGCGGATGAACGGCTTGTAGTACAGCCGCAGCGACCATGCGCCCTCGATGTCGTTCGCATCCATCGGCTCGCCCAGCGCTACGTAGAGGTCGCGGAAGATGCCGGCGTCCACCGCCGACTCGGTCTGCACCTGGCCGCGCAGGTAGGTGCGCTTCTGCGGATGCATCACGGCGACCGCCTTGCTGTCGCGGGTGACGGTGATCACGCCCTGATCGGCGCGCCAGTTCGGCCCAGTGGTGCGGTGTGCACCCTGGAAAAGGAAGTCGTAACCGCCGATGTGCTGGGTCTGGCCCGGCGCCATCCGCACGTCGCTGGTCACGCTGAGCGATTCGGACAGCAGCACGCCGGCCACGAACACGCCCACGCCCAGATGCGCCAGCAGCATGCCGGCCATCTCGGCCGGGTAACGGCGGCCGCGCGGCACTTCACGCCAGCGCTTGATCGCGTACAGCAGCACGCCGACGCTGAGCCAGACCAGCGATGCCACGCCGGCGATCGCCTTGAGCTGACCGTCGACGAAGAACGCCGCCACGATCGCGCATGCCGCCGCGGCGATGCCGGCGCGCAACAGCACCTGCTTCAGCACCGGCGTGTCGCCCTTGCCCCAGCGCAGGAACGGTCCGAACGGCAACAGCAGCACCACCGGCAGCATCAGCAGCGGGAACAGGAAGCCGAAGTAGGGTGGGCCGACCGAGACCCGGCCCAGATTCAATGCGTCGCCGATCAGCGGGAACAGCGTGCCCAGCAGCACCATTGCCGCGGCCACCGCGAACATCAGGTTGCCGATCAGCAGCACCGTTTCGCGCGAGACCACCTTGAACGGCTTGCCGCCGGCGACCTTCGGTGCGCGCAGTGCGTACAGCAGCAGCGAGCCGCCGACCACGATGGTCAGGAACGCCAGGATGAAGATGCCGCGGCGCGGATCGGAGGCGAACGCGTGCACCGAGGTCAGCACGCCCGAGCGCACCAGGAAGGTGCCGAGCAGGCTCAGCGAAAACGCGAAGATCGACAGCAGGATCGTCCACGCACGCAACGAACCGCGCTTTTCGGTGATCGCCTGCGCATGGATCAGGCCAAGTCCCACCAGCCACGGCATGAAGCTGGCGTTCTCGACGGGATCCCAGAACCACCAGCCGCCCCAGCCCAGCTCCGCGTACGCCCACCAGCTGCCGGCGACGATGCCGCAGGTGAGGAAGGCCCACGCGATATTCGTCCACGGCCGCGCCCAGCGTACCCATGCCTGCTCCAGCTCGCCGCCGAGCAGGCCAGCGATCGCGAACGCGAATGCCACCGAGAAACCGACATAGCCGGTGTACAGCACGGGCGGGTGGAACGTCATGCCCGGATCCTGCAACACCGGGTTGAGGTCAGCGCCATCGCCCGGCATCGGCAATAGTCGGCCGAACGGATTGGAAGTGAAGATGATGAAGGCGAGGAAGCCCACAGCGATCAGACCCATCACGGCCAGCACACGCGAGGCGAAGACTTCAGGCAATTTCTGGCTGAATGCGGCCAGCGCCACCGTCCACACGTTGAGGATAAAGATCCACAGCAACAACGAGCCTTCGTGTGCGCCCCACACCGCGGCGATGCGGTAATACCACGGCAGCGCCAGGTTCGAGTTGTCGGCGACGTACTGCACCGAGAAGTCGAAGCGCACGAAGGCCCATACGAGGATGCCGAACGCCATTGCCACGAACACTGCCTGGCCTGCGGCGGCGGGTCGAGCCACCGCCATCAGCGCACGATTGCCGCGCCATGCGCCGAGCAGCGGCAGGATGCCTTGCGCCAGCGCCAGCAGCAGGGCGAGGATCAGCGCGAGCTGGCCGAGTTCCGGAGTCATGGCCGCGGGGTTCCTGGCATGTTGTCCTGCGCCGCAGCGGCGTCTTCGATCTTCTTGTCCGCATGCGCCTTGGCCATCGCGTCCTTCAGCTCTTTCGGCATGTAGGTCTCGTCGTGCTTGGCCAGCACTTCGGTGGCGATGAAATGTGCATTGTCCATGTGGCCGGTGGCGATCACCGACTGGTTGTCGCGGAACAGATCCGGCAGGATGCCGGTGTATTCGACCGGCATCGCGCCGCCCGCGTCGACCACGGTGAAGGTGACCTTGAGCGAGTCGTTGCTGCGCTGGATCGAGCCGGCCTTGACCATGCCGCCGAGGCGGAACGTCGTGTAGCTGCTTGCCTCACCCGATTGCACCTGGCTTGGGGTGAGCAGGTAGTTCATGTTGTTCTGCAGCGCCAGCACGACCAGCACCGCCGCGATGGCAGCTGCGACGAGGATCGACACCACGATGGTGAGTCGGCGTTTGCGGGTGGGATTCATGGGCATGGTCGAGAGCCGCCCCGTCAAGGGGTAGGTGAAGTGGAGATGGAGTTGCCGCCGGCACGATCCTGTCGTGCCTGTTGACGCGCCAGCCGTGCGCTGAGTTCCCGCAGCACGCGACGACGGCGCAGACGCGGCGCCACGGTATCGGCGATCAGCACGATGAAGAACAGTGCATAGGCTGGCCACACATAGGCGGCATAGCCGCCCATGGCAAGGAATGTCTGCAGGCTGCTCATGACTTCGCCTCGTCTTCGGCGATCCTGCGCACCCAGTCCTTGCCGCCTTCCAATGCCAACAAGTCGGTGCGCACGCGACGGAACAGGCTGGCGGCGTAATAGAACTTGGTCGCCAGCATCATCGTCAGCAGCGGCCAGAGCATGTCGGTGGACATCTTGGACTGGCCGAAGATATTGATCGTGCTGCCCTGGTGCAGGGTGTTCCACCAGTTCACCGAGAAATGCACGATCGGCACATTGATGATGCCGATGATCGCCAGGAAGGCGGCGGCGCGCGCGCCCTGGCGACGATCCTCGAACGCGTGATACAGCCCGATCACGCCGAGGTAGAGAAACAGCAGCACCAGTTCGGAAGTGAGCCGGGCATCCCATGTCCACCAGGTGCCCCACATCGGCTTGCCCCACAGCGAACCGGTGACCAGGGTGATGAAGGTGAACGCCGCGCCGATCGGCGCCGATTCCATCGCCACCACCTCGGCCAGCTTGATCCGCCACACCAGCGCGATGAACGCGGCCACGCCCATCACCGCATAGATGAACATGCTCATCTCGGCGCTGGGCACGTGGATGAAGATGATCCGGTAGGCATCGCCCTGCTGGTAGTCGGCCGGTGCCAGCACCAGCCCGCCGTACAGTGCGATCGCACCGAGCAACAGCGCCAGCGTCATCGCCCATGGCTGCAGCGTGCCGGCGAAACGATAGAACGTCGGCGGCGAGCCGAGTTTGTGCAACCAGAGCGGAATCCAGTTAGACATGAGTCGTCAGGCGTCCAGGGCAATACGAAGGGCAGCGGCACAGGCCAGTGGTGCCAGCACCACAGCCAGCACCAGGGCGGCAGCGAGCCAGCTGATCGGCGCGAGCCACGGCAATCCCTGCTGGGCGGCTGCCACGGCACCCGCGGCGAAGATCACTGCGGGCACGCACAAAGGCAGCAACATCAAGGCGAGCAGCATACCAGAGCGCCGGGTACCGGCCGTCAGTGCCACCAGCACGGCACCCAGCAGACTGAGCAGCGGCGTGGCCAGCAGCAGCGCCAGCAGCAGCACCGGAATCACCACGCCGGGCAGGTGCAGCATCGCGGCCATCAAGGGTGCGATCACGATCAGCGGCAATGCCGTGGTGATCCAGTGGGCGAGGATCTTCATGCCCAGCATCAGCGCCAGCGGCTGCGGTGCCAGCACCAGCTGCTCCAGCGAGCCGTCCTCGATATCGCTGGAGAACATCGCATCCAGCGCCAGCAGCATCGCCAGCAACACGGTGACCAGCACCACGCCACCGGCGATCCGCTGCAGCAGCGTGTCCTCCGGCCCCAGCGCGAACGGGAACAGCATGGTCACGATCAGCGCGTACAGCACCGGCATCGCGATGTCGCCACGCCGGCGCCAGGCCAGGGTGAGGTCGCGCCGCAGCATCGCGGTGCAGGCGGGAAGGAGGCCCGGACGGTTCATGCGTGCATCCGGATATGCCGCGGTTCGCCGCCATGGAAGCTCACCGCGCCATGGCTGGTCACCAGCGCCGCGCCGCCGGCATCGGTGTGCTTCTCCAGCAGGTCGTTCACCAGTGCGATGCCGATGCGGTCGAGGTTCGCGTACGGCTCGTCGAGCAGCCACAGGGTGGCCGGCAGCAACAGCAGCCGGGCCAGCGCGGCGCGCTTCTTCTGGCCGGCGGACAGGCGCCGCGCCGGCTCGTCTTCGTAACCGCGCAGGCCGATCTCGGCCAGCACCGCCGTCACACGGGCGCCGTCGCGGCAGCCATGCAGGCCAGCGGCGATCTGCAGGTTTTCGCGTGGACTGAGGTCGGCCTTGAGGCCGAGCTGGTGGCCTAGAAACAGGATCTCCCCGGCGCAGCGGTCGCGCTGCAGCGGTTCACCGCGCCAGTGCAGCTCGCCTTCACCGACGTGCAGCAGGCCGGCCAGCATGCGCAGCAAGGTGGTCTTGCCGCTGCCGTTGTCGCCCTCGACCAGCGCCAGTTCGCCGGCGTGCAGCTGGAAATCCAGCGGCGCGAACACCGGTTCGTCCTGGCGTAGGAAACTCAGGGCCCGCGCTTCAAGCAGGGGCACAGCGGGATTTGCGGCGGTCATTACCTCGATTGTCCGCAATGCCGATGGCGCTTGTCCATGCGGCGTGCTGCCGCTGAGTGGGTCAGTCCGTCAGATGCAAATGGGCGACACCATTGGCGTGGCCATGCACATACGCCAGTTGTGCGTGCTTTCTGGCCAGATTGTCCAGCACGGCGATGGGCGCTCCGATCACGAACAGGCTGGGTTCAACCCAACCCGTGCTGCCGACCCCGATGGCGGAGTAGACCGTGACGTCGGGCTGGTCCTGCAGGGCGGCCAGCAATTGGCGTTGCGCGGCCAGATTCTCCGCGAGCGGGCGCCTGCGCGCCTGCGGATTCCACGCCGTGATGAAAGCCCATGGGTGTGGGCCGACCACGGACACGAGCTCGGCGGGCAGCATCAGGTCGACGCGTATCGTCGCCCAGGTCACCGTGTCCAGGTTGACGTGGTAGGCCGTGGCGTGGAACGCCTCCAGCAGGAACTCATCCATGGCGAAGTACCGGCAAGGGAGGCAGGCTGGACTGGAGCAGCCGTACTGCCGCATCGAGGTCGATATCGGCGACTTGCGGTGATTCGCGCAGCAGCTGTTCCAGCAGCGCGTCCTGCGCTCGTCCGCGTTCGAGCGCATAGGCATAGGGCACGTGCGAGAACGTGACGAGCCGATAACGCGCCATGTAGTGGTGCGGCGCGCGCGCGGCCAGCAGTGCTCCCAACTCGCGTTTTGCGAGGTAATGCGGATCGGCGACCGAATCGCGCATCTCGACGTAGTTTTCCAGTGCCATCGCGGCGATCGCGTTCGCGTTGGGTTGGCGCACGCGCTGGAACTCGGCGAACACCTCGGCGCCGTCGTTCGGTGCCGCAGCCAGCAAGTTCGCCAGCACCACGGTGTCCTCGAAGCCGCAGTTCATGCCTTGGCCGTGGAACGGTACGATCGCGTGGGCGGCATCGCCGATCAGCAGCGCGCGGCCGTCCAGGTGCCAGCGATCCAGATAGAGCGTGGACAGCGTGCCAACCGGGTGACTGTCGAAGTCTTCGCTGAAGTGCGGGATCAGCGGCAGCAGGTCCGGAAACTGTTCGCTGAAGAAGGCGGCCGCCGCCCTCGCATCGGGCAGGGTGGCGAAACTCGGCGCCGCACCTTGGGCCGGCAGAAACAACGTGACGGTGAAGCTGCCTTCGGTATTCGGCAGCGCGATGCACATATAGCCGCCACGCGGCCAGATATGCAGCGCGTGCGGTTCCAACGCGAACTGGTCGTGGCCGCCGCTGAGTTGCAGCACGGCGGCGGGCAGCTCGCCGGCCGGCGGGATCTCCAGCTCCTTGTAACCGTGGCCGAGCGACTCGATGCGTTCACCCAACGGGCTGTGCGCATTCATCGCGGCACGCACCGCGGAGCCGGCGCCATCGGCACCGATCAGCATGCCGAACGGCAACTCGCGTTCCACACCCGCGTCGTCGGTCAGCCGGATGCGCTGCGCGTCGAAGTCGGCACTCATCAGCGACTGACCGAAATGGAACTGCACGCCAGCCGCTTCGGCGGCATCCAGCAGCAGCATGTTGAGTGCGCCGCGCGAGACCGACCAGATCACCTCGCTGTCGTCGAC
>DAHUXL010000009.1 GCA_027307195.1 Rhodanobacter sp.
GGCAACTGCCAGAGCAGATACCGGGGCGGCTACGACAGTGCCGAACGCAAGGGCGGTGGCAAGAACCAGTCTGCGCAACATGGAAACTCCTTCAGCAAAGCCGGCTCAGTGTTTGCCGGCGGGGGTATCGGATGATTTGCCGGTGTCGGCAGCTTTCTTGTCGCTGGGCGAACCGTTGACCAGGAATTTGCCGATCAGATCCTCCAGCTGCATCGCGGACTGGGTCAGGATCATCTCGTCGCCATCCTTCAACATGTCGGGCGAGCCGCCGGGCTGGATCGCAACATACTGGGTGCCGATCAAACCGCTGGTGAACACCGCGGCGGCGGAATCGTCCGGAATCGTGTCGTAGCGCTTGTCGATCGCCAGCACGACCTGTGCATTCAGCTTGACCGGATCGGCACGCACCGACTGCACGCTGCCGATCACCACACCGGCCATCTTCACCGGCGCGCCGACCGAGAGCGAACCGACATTGGTGAAGTCCGCCTTCACGGTGTAGCTGCCGCCGACATTGTCGACCACGTTGCCGGCGCCGAAGAACTTGCCGAGCATTTCCTCCAGAGGCTCGGTCGACTTGGTCCGCGCCAGCGTGCCGCCGGCCGCCAAGGCCTGCTTCGCGCTGCCGTACTGGATGCCCACGTACTGGTCGCCGAGCAGGCCGCTGGTGAAGATCGTCGCCACCGAGTCCTGCGGAATCTTGTCGTAGCTCTTGTCGATCGACAGCTTCACGTCAGCCACTTCGTGGCCCGGCATCAGCGTGATCGACTGCACCTGGCCGACCCGCACACCGGCGATCTTCACCGGTGCGCGCTCCTTCAGCGCACCGATGTTGGTGAACTGCGTGTCGACGATGTAGCTGTCGCCCTGATGCACGTTCGCCACCGAACTGGTCTGGGTCGCCAGATAGGCCAGCGCGGCAAAGCCGAGCACGATGAACAGGCCGGTGCCGACGGCATAGGAACTTCTCGGTTGGCTCACGGCACAATCCTCAATGGGGTACGGATAGTCGAAAGGGAGTTCATGGCAGTCACATCAGGAAAGCAGTAAGCACAAAGTCCAGCGCCAGGATCGCGATGGACGAAGCGACCACGGTACGGGTGGTGGCATAGGCCACGCCCTCACTGGTTGGCGGTGTGGTGAAGCCCTGGAACACGGCGATCAACGACACCACCGCGCCGAACGCCAGGCTCTTGAACAGCACGCCATTGACGATGTCGGTGTGCACGTCCACCTCCGCCGTCATGTTCGACCAGAACGTGCCGTTGTCGATGCCGAGCCAGGTCACCCCGACCAGATGACCGCCGAACACCGCCATCGCGCAGAACACGCAGCACAGCAGCGGCATCGCGATCAGCCCGGCCAGGAAACGCGGCGTGGCGACATAGGCGATCGGATCGACCGCCATCATCTCCATCGCGTCGATCTGGTCGGTCGCGCGCATCAGGCCGATCTCGGCGGTGATCGAGGTACCGGCGCGGCCGGCGAACAGCAGCGCGGTGACCACCGGCCCCAGCTCGCGATACACCGACAGTGCCACCACCATGCCGCTGGCCGAGGTGCCGCCGAAGATCGACAGCACGTGGTACAGCTGCAGCATCAGCACCATGCCGACGAACAGGCCGCAGACCATGATGATGGTCAGGCTCATCGCGCCGACGAACCACAACTGGCGGATCGTCTCGCGGACATAGCGGAAGCTGCGTGGAATCGCCGCCAGCAAGGTCAGCAGGAACAGGCCGCAGTTGCCGATCTGCGTCAGCGACTGGATCACCACGTTATTGCCATGTGGTGCGCGCACGTTCATTTCGCTGCTCCAGTAAAGCCCAATGCCTGTGCCAGATCGCCGGCCGGATACTGGAACGGCACCGGGCCGTCCGCCTCACCGCCGAAAAACTGCCGCGTCCAGGGTGAACCGTCGCCGGCAATCGTCTTCGGATCGCCCTGTGCGACCACCTTGCCGTTCGCAATCAGGAATACGTGATCGGCAACCTGCTTGACCGCATCGAGTTCGTGCGCGACCAGCACGCTGGTGATGCCGAGTGTCTGGTTGAGTGTGCGGATCAGTTTCAGCACCTGGTTCAGCGCGACCGGATCAAGCCCCACGAACGGCTCGTCGTAAATGATCAGCATGGGATCGAACACGATTGCCCGCGCCAGTGCCACGCGCCGCGCCATGCCGCCGGACAGCTCGTTCGGCATCAGTCCGGCCGCGCCGCGCAGGCCCACCGCCTGCAGTTTCAGCAGCACCAGGTTGCGGATCAGCACTTCCGGCAACTGCGTATGCTGGCGCAGCGGAAACGCCACATTCTCGAACACCGAGAAATCGGTCAGCAGGGCCGAGTTCTGGAACAGGTAGCCGATGCCCTCGCGCATCTTGTACAGCTGCTCGCGCGACATGCCGGCCACGTTCTCGCCGTTGACCAGGATCTCGCCGGCATCGGCGCGCATCTGGCCGGTGATGTGCTTGAGCAGGGTAGTCTTGCCGGTGCCGCTGGGGCCCATGATCGCGGTGATCTTGCCGCGCGGAATGTCCAGATCCAGCGCGTCGAAGATGGTCTTGCCGTTGAGTACCGTGGTCAGGCCACGGATCCGCACCAGGGTGCTGTCATCAAGCATCGGGCGAACGGGGTCGGTCATGGGCAGATATGGCCAGGGGGAAGCGGACAAGGTAGCCGAAGCGCACTGTGAAGGCCATGCGGGAAGCATCCCGCTACTTTGCCGGCGCTCAGACCTCGGCACCCAGCAGTTCGGCAATCAAGGCTTCATGCCGCTGGCATTGCAGGGCGCTGCGCAGGCGCACCGCCCGCACGATCGCCTGCAGGTCGGCCAGCGCATCCTCGAACGCGTCGTTGACCAGGATGTAGTCGAATTCATGCGCATGGGCGATCTCGCCACGCGAATTGCGCAGCCGGCGCTCGATCACCTCGACGCTGTCCGAACCGCGACCGCGCAGACGCCGCTCAAGCTCCGCCCGCGACGGCGGCAGGATGAACACGCTGACGCAATCGGGTTTGCTGCGGCGGATCTGCTCGGCGCCCTGCCAGTCGATCTCCAGCAGCACGTCGCGTCCCTGCCCCAGCAATTCCCGCACCGAGGTGCGCGAGGTGCCGTACAGGTTGCCGTGCACTTCGGCGTGCTCGAGAAAGATGCCCTCGGCGACCTCGCGCTCGAATTCGCCACGCTCGACGAAGTAGTAATGCCGTCCGTACAGCTCGCCGGTACGCGGTGGCCGCGTGGTGTGCGATACCGACAGCGAGATCGCCGGCTCTCGCTCGAGCAGCGCGTTGACCAGGGTGGACTTGCCGGCGCCCGAAGGCGCGGCGACCACGAACAAGGTGCCTTCGAGCGGGCTGCCAGTGGCGTCGATCGCGTTCATTCGATGTTCTGCACCTGTTCGCGCATCTGCTCGATCAGCACCTTCAGCTCGACCGCGGCATTGGTGCTGCGCGCATCGACCGATTTGGAACCCAGCGTGTTCGCCTCGCGGTTGAACTCCTGCATCAGGAAATCCAGCCGCCGCCCGACCGGCTCCTGCAACCCGAGCACCCGCCGCGTTTCAGTGATGTGCGTGCTGAGCCGGTCCAGCTCCTCGTCGACATCGGTGCGGGTGATCTGCAATACCAGTTCCTGCTCCAGTCGACCCGGCTCGACCGGCTGCTTCAGATCGGCCAGCCGCGTTTCCAAGCGGGTCCGCAGCGCGGCGCGAATTTCCGGCATCCAGCTGCGCACATCGGCGACCACGCGCTCGATGGCGTCCAGCTTGTCGCGCAGTATCTCGCCCAGCTTCTCGCCCTCGCGTTCGCGCGTGGCGGTCAGCGCATCCAGCGCGCGATCGAGCACGTCGAACAGCGCGGTCTGCTGCGCTTCCGGATCCGTCTCGGCCTGCTGCATCACGCCGGGAAAGCGCAGCAGCTCGGTGAATTCGATACGCATTTTCGGGAAGCGCGCTTCCATATCCAGGGACAGTTCGGACAACCGCGACAAGAGCGCGTTGTTGATTTGCAGCGATTCGCTGCGCGCATCGCCGCCGCGCAAACGTACGGTCAGATCGAGCTTGCCGCGCGACAGTTTCGCCGCCACCCGTTCGCGCAGCTGCGACTCGAAATTGCGCAATTCGTCCGGCAGCCGCGGGCTCAGCTCCAGATAGCGGTGGTTGACCGTGCGCAGCTCGCAGCTGAGCGTGCCGGCGGAACCGGTGGTTTCGGCACTGGCGTAAGCCGTCATGCTGCGGATCATCTGGCGCCGTCCGGACGTTGGGAAAGGGTGCAATGGTAAACTCTCCCGTCCCGCCTTGCCCAATCCGGCCAAGCGACGCCAGGAACGACCCCCATGAATCCCGTCACCCGTCCCAGTGGCCGCGCCAGCGACCAGCTGCGCACCGTCAGCATCGAACGCCACTACACCTGCCATGCCGAAGGTTCGGTGCTGGTGAGCTTCGGCGACACCCGCGTGCTGTGCACCGCCAGCATCGAGGACCGCGCGCCGGCATGGCTGCGCGGCAAGGGCGAGGGCTGGGTCACCGCCGAATACGGCATGCTGCCGCGCGCCACCAACACCCGCATGCAGCGCGAAGCCGCGCGCGGCGGCCAGGGTGGCCGCACGATGGAGATCCAGCGTCTGATCGGCCGCTCGCTGCGCGCCTGTGTCAATCGCCAAGCACTGGGCGAGCGCGTGATCACGCTCGACTGCGACGTGCTGCAGGCCGACGGCGGCACCCGAACCGCCGCGATCACCGGCGCCTACGTGGCGCTGGTCGATGCGGTGAACCTGCTGATGAAGCGCGAGAACCTCAAGCGCAATCCGATCGTCGGTGCGGTTGCCGCGGTCTCGGTCGGCATCTATCAGGGCATACCGGTACTCGATCTGGATTACGTCGAGGACTCCGGTTGTGACACCGACATGAACGTGGTGATGAACGACGGCGGCGGCTTCATCGAGGTGCAAGGCACCGCCGAAGGCCATGCGTTCCGCCGCGACGAGATGGATGGCTTGCTGGCGCTGGCCGAGAAAGGCATCGGTGAGCTGGTTGTCGCACAGCGCGCGGCACTGGCACAGGGCTGAGCCCGATGTCGCGCATCGTGCTGGCCAGCAGCAATCCGGGCAAGCTCAAGGAGTTTGGCGCACTACTGGCTGACAGCGCCCTTGAAGTCATAGCGCAGGCCAGCCTGGGCATCGGCGACGCCGAGGAAACCGGCCTGACCTTCCTTGAGAACGCCCTGCTCAAGGCACGCCACGCCGCGCAGGCCAGCGGTCTCCCGGCGCTGGCAGACGACTCGGGCTTGTGCGTGGACCATCTGCATGGCGCGCCCGGCCTGTACTCGGCGCGCTACAGCGGTGGCCACGGCGACGCCGCGGCGAACAACGCAAAACTGCTGCGCGAGCTCGATGGCGTGCCGGCACCCCAACGCGGCGCGTTCTTCATCTGCGTGCTGGTACTCCTGCAGCACGCCAACGATCCGGCCCCCCTGATCGCCGAGGCACGTTGGCACGGGCAGATCTTGACCGAAGGTCGCGGCAGTGGCGGCTTCGGCTACAACCCGGTATTCCTGCCTGAAGGCCATGACCAGAGCGTGGCCGAAATGGACGACGCGTTGAAGAACCGACTCAGCCACCGCGGCCAGGCCCTCGCCCTGCTGCACGATCGGCTGCGCGAACTGCACGCATGAGCCTCATCGCACCACCGCTGTCGCTGTACATCCACATGCCGTGGTGCGTGAAGAAGTGCCCGTACTGCGACTTCAATTCGCATGGCCTGCGCAGCGAGCCGCCGCCATATGCCGACTACATTGATCACCTGCTCGCCGATCTGGATGCCGACCGCGCCGACTTTGGCGCGGCGCTCGAAGGCCGGCCGATCATCAGCATCTTTTTTGGCGGCGGCACACCGAGTCTCTTTTCGCCCGAACTGATCGACCGCTTGCTTGATGGCGTGCGCGAACGCCTGCCGCTGGCCAGCGATGCCGAGATCACGCTGGAGACCAATCCTGGCACCGTCGAGCACGGTCGCTTCGATGGCTATCTGGCCGCCGGCGTCAACCGCATCTCGTTCGGCGTGCAGAGTTTCGACGACGACAAGCTGAAGCGGCTCGGCCGCATCCATTCGGCAGGCGAAGCGGAAGCCGCGGTGAAATCGGCACAGGACGCCGGCTACACCAACATCAACCTCGACCTGATGTACGCACTGCCGCAGCAGACGCTGGACGGCGCGCTGGCCGACGTGGAGCGTGCGGTCGCGCTGCAGCCCACGCATATCTCGCACTACCAGCTGACACTGGAGCCGAACACCGCGTTCGCCGCCAACCCGCCGCCGTTGCCGGATGACGATCACGCCTGGGCGATGCAGGAAGCCTGCGAAACCCGCCTCGCCGCTACCGGCTATGGCCAGTACGAAATCTCCGCGTATGCGCAGCCCGACCGACGTTGCGTGCACAACCTCAACTACTGGCAGTTCGGCGATTACCTCGGCATCGGGGCGGGCGCGCACGGCAAGCTCAGCGACGACGCCGGCGGCCAGGTGCAGCGGCGCTGGAAAACCCGCCACCCGCGCGCCTACCTGGAAGCTTCCGGCGGCGCCGCACGCATCGGCGGCGACAACGAAGTCAGTGCCGCCGAACTGCCGTTCGAGTACATGCTGAACGCACTGCGCCTGATCGATGGCGTACCGCTGACTGCTTTCCCCGAACGCACCGGCCTGCCGCCCGACCGCATCGCCGCCGGACTGGCTTCAGCCCGCCAGCGCGGCTGGCTGCATGACGATCCGCAGCTGCTGCATACCACCGCGCTGGGCCAGCGCTTTCTCAACGATGTGATCGCCAGTTTTCTCGACTGAAGCGACCCTGGCCAGCGATGGCATAGCCGCGACAACCGGCATAGACTGAGGACTCCGGGGGAAAACACAGGTTCTTGCATGGATGTCGGACAGGATCGACGCCGCTCGCTCGCGTCGCACCAAGGCACTCGCCTCAGCAGCGGGCGCTGGCCCGCGCGCGCGCAGCGGCTGCTCGAAGCCAGCTACACGCTCTGTGCGGAGGGACTGCACGAACCCTTGCGGCGTTGCCTGAACGAGTTCGAGCAGCAGCTTTTTGCACTGGCCGAGCGGGCACACCGACCAAGCGAGCAGCAGGAGTGCTTCGCCAGCCGGCAACGCGTACTGCAGGATCGGGCCACATTCGAACAACGCTTCATGGAGCGGCTTGGCGCCACGATCAATGCACTCGACAGCGCCGCCAGCCAACCCGCCGACAGCGCGACCGAGGCTGCGCCATGGCACTCGCTGGAGCTGCTCGACACGGTCGAACAGGATCTGACCCTGGCACTGGAGCAGCTGGGTGCCCGTGGCGAAGTGCGGCATAGCAGCGTGCTGTACGAACTGAGTTACCGGATGGGTGTGCTGATCGGCGCGCCCCCCCTGGAAGGTCAGGCACTGCCGCTGGGACCGCACGCACTGGCGCAGGTATGCCAGCAGGCCAGCGCCGAACTCGAACTGCCACTGGAACACCAGTTGTTGCTGTTGCAGCACTTCGATCAATCGGTGCTGCAATCGCTGGCACCGCTGTATGACACCATCAATGCGCAACTGCAGGCCGACGGCATCCTGCCGCAGCTGCGCAGCATTCCGATTCCGCGGCATATCAGCAAACGACCACGTGCGGCCGCCGGCGAAGCCGCCGCATCCACCGAACCAGCCGCCGCTTCTTCCACTGGCAATCCGGGTACGGCGCATAGTGGCAGCGGCAGCGCCAGTGGCGGCCCCATCGAGGTGCTGGAATCACTGCGCGATCTGCTGGCGCAGCAGCGCGCCAGTCAGGGCGGCGCCTACGGCCAGCCGGCCGGCCGCGCTGCCAGCGAGGATGAGTTGCAGTCCGCACTCGGCGCGCTGCAGCAACATCTGACCCAGGTCACCGACCGCGCCAGCCGTGAGCTGCGCAGCGCCGCACGGCTGCGCGAGGAATTGCTGGCCCAGCTCAACTTCGGCAAGCCCAGCGACGCCCCGCGTACCCAGCTCAGCGGCGAACAGGGCGACAAGGTGGAACTGGTGGCACGGCTGTTCGAACAGCTCGGCCAGCAACTGCAACATGGCGGCAATGCCAAGACCTTGCTCAGCGACCTGCAGTTGCCGGTGCTGCGCATGGCCGTCGCCGACCGTACATTTTTCGAGAAGCGCGAGCATCCGGCGCGCCGACTGCTGGACACGGTCACCGCCACGGCCAACGACTGGCTCGACGGCAGCGACGACGAGAGCAACCGGCCACTGGCGACCAAGCTCGAACAGCTGGTCAGCCGTGCCAATCAGGAACCGCCCAGCGCCGGTCTGTACACCACCTTGCTGGCCGATATCGAGCATCACCTGGCCCTGCTCACGCGCAAGGCACAGGCCGCCGAACGCCGCCATGTGGAAGCAGCGCAGGGGCGCGAGCGGCTGGATCAGGCGCGCCAGCGCGCCAGCGAGCTGATGGCCGAACGCTTTGCGCAATCGCCCCCACGCGGCCTGCTGCGCGCACTGCTGGACCGGGCGTGGTCGGACGTGCTGGCACTGACCCTGCTGCGTCACGGCGAGGAAAGCGATGCATTCGGGGCACAGCTGGCGATCACCGATCAACTGCTCGGTCGCCTGCCCGTTGGCGATCGCGCGAAATTGCAGCGAAACGTGGAGAGCGGCCTGCAGCAGATCGGCATGCATGCAGAGGAAGCGGTGCAGGTGGCGCAGCGACTGCTCGGGGCGGGTAAACCCGACCCGGCAGTGGAACTGCCCAGCGCCACCGATCTCGCGCTGCGCCTGAAACAGCATCAACGCCTGGGCGAACATCAGGCTACCCAACCTGAGCCGGCAACCAGTCATCCCGCACAGGCTTCCGAGCAGCCAGCACAGACTCCTGCACGTGCCCAGCCACAGACGCCGGAACCCAGCCCGCGTGAGCGGCGCATCGAGCAGCATCTGCGCGAACTGCCGTTCGGCAGCTGGTTCGAATTCATCGACCCCGTCAGCGGGCAGATCACGCGGCGCAAGCTGGCCTGGTACTCGCCGATGTCCGGACGCTGCCTGCTGGTCAGCCGACGCGGTCAGCGCGGCGAGGAAGTGACCTTGAGCCAGCTGGCCCACGAAGTGGCCAGTGGCCGCGTGTCCGAGGTGGTGGAGCAGCGCGAGAGCCTGCTCGATCGTGCCTGGCGCAGCCTCACCGGCAGCCTGCGCCAGCCGACCGCTGCCAAACAGTCCACGTCACCGGGATCCGATCGCCGATGAGTTCTTCCAGCAACCAGCGTCGCGCTGAACGCAAGCGCACCTCCGTCAATGCCATCGTGACCGACGTGATCAGCGGCGTGCCGATCGGCCATCTGGGCAATATTTCCAGTACCGGCATGTTGCTGATCAGCGCGCAGGCGCCACGCAGCGAAGCGCTCTATCAGGTGAGCGTGACCCTGCCGGGATCAGGCCGGATGCTGACCCAGTCGCAGCCGATCGAATTCGGCATCCAGGAGCAATGGCATGAAGCCGCCGCCAGCTCCGGACAGATCTGGGCAGGCTACCGGATCGTGGCGATCACCGATGCCGATGCCGCCCGGCTCGACAGCTGGATAGCGCAAGCCTGAGCTTCGCTGGCAGTCGCGGCGCCCGCACGGCATCATGGGCGCCCGTTTTCCCTTCCACATTCCAGCACGGCTGTTCCGGCCCTGCGCGCAAGCGGCCCGCGACACCGCCGCCCATTGTCACGATGCGTGCAGAAAATCCGGTAGCAGGGCAACCCGTCGCCGCAGGAGTCTCCATGCACGATCAACTCGCCTCGCTGTATCCGCACCATCTGGCCACCGTGCGCGAGCGCGCCGACCGGGCACTCGCACTGGGCGGCTTCGATCACCTGCTGGTCGCCGCCGGCACACCGCTGCGCAAGTTCCTCGACGACCAGGATTACCCATTCGTGGTGAATCCGCATTTCAAGCACTGGTTGCCGCTGACCGACGCGCCTGGAAGCTGGATCGCCTACACGCCAGGCAACAAGCCGAAACTGATCTTCGTGCAGCCGCGCGACTACTGGCATGTGGTGCCGCAGGCACCACATGGTTACTGGGTCGAGCACTTCGACATCACAATCGTGCGCAACGTGGCCGACGCGCTGGCTGAACTGCCCGCCGGCAAGCGCGCCGTGATCGCCGCCGCCTGCCCCGCAACCGATGGCGTCGAGTCGAACAATCCGCCCGCCGTGCTCGACTATTTGCACTGGCACCGCAGCTACAAGACACCGTACGAACTGGCGTTGATGCGCGAAGCCAGCCGCATCGGCGCGTGTGCGCATCGTGCTGCCGCAGCTGCGTTCCGCGCCGGCGAAAGCGAGTTCGGCATTCACATGGCTTACCTCGCCGCCGCGCGACAGACCGATGCCGAACTGCCCTATGCCAGCATCGTCGGCCTCAACGAACACGGCGCGGTGCTGCATTACACGAACTTCGACCGCACGCCGCCAACGCACAGCCGCTCGTTCCTGATCGATGCCGGCGCCAGTGCGGCCGGCTACGCCAGCGACATCACCCGCACCTATGCGTCGTTGCAGACACCAGAATTCCAGGCGCTGATCGACAGCGTCGATACCGCACAGCAGGGTTTCGCTGCCAAGGTGCGTGTCGGGCAGAGTTACCCCGAGCTGCACATCCACGCCCATCACGTGCTGGCCGGCGTGCTGCGCGAGCATGGCTTCATCCGCATGAGCGCCGAGAGCGCGGTCGAATCCGGCGTGAGCAGCGCGTTCTTCCCGCATGGTCTCGGCCATCCGATCGGCCTGCAGGTGCACGACGTCGCCGGTTTCCAGCAGAGCGAACGCGGCGGCACGATCGCGCGCCCTGAAGGTCATCCGTATCTGCGCATGACCCGCGTACTGGAAGCGGGCATGGTGGTGACGATCGAGCCCGGCCTGTACTTCATCGACATGCTGCTGGCCGAATTGCGCGACAAGCCGTTCGCCGGTGACATCGACTGGGCGAAGGTCGAAGCGTTCCGCCAGTACGGCGGCATACGCATCGAGGACGATGTGGTGTGCACCGATGGCGCGCCGGAGAATCTCACCCGCGATGCGTTCGCGCTGAGTTGACCCATGTCGAAGCCAGCGGGTGGGGC
This sequence comes from Rhodanobacter sp., assembly GCA_027307195.1. Taxonomy (GTDB): domain Bacteria; phylum Pseudomonadota; class Gammaproteobacteria; order Xanthomonadales; family Rhodanobacteraceae; genus Rhodanobacter. Next base: position 11,108 of record DAHUXL010000009.1, read on the forward strand.
AGCCGACGTCGTTCCACCCACTGCGGCGATCCACTGCTGCGACATTCCTCCACATCAGCACCATCGCCCGGAGGCGTATGCTGGTGACCAGGCAATGCTTGGATTCGTCGCATGTCCAGCTCCTCGGATTCCCTCTCAACACCCGAACAGACCAGCGCATCGCCACGCCCGTTGCGCCGGCTGATGCTGGAATTGTTCGGCGTCGTCGCGCTGAAGATCGTGGTGCTGATGCTGATCTGGTGGGTCGTCTTCGCACCGCAGCCGAAACCTGATGTCAGCCCCGCGGCGATCGCCGATCGGTTGGCTCCCGCCCAATCCCATGTGCCGCCGGAAACCCGCCCATGATCATCGACACCGATGTCGTCACGCTGTCACGCCTGCAGTTCGCGCTTACCGCGCTGTACCACTTCCTGTTCGTGCCGCTGACGCTGGGGCTGGTGTGGATGCTCGCAATCATGGAGAGCGTCTACGTGATGACCGGCCGCGAAGTGTGGAAGCGCATGGTGCAGTTCTGGGGCGTGCTGTTCGGCATCAACTTCGCGATGGGCGTGGCGACCGGCGTGACGATGGAGTTCCAGTTCGGCATGAACTGGGCGTACTACTCGCACTACGTCGGCGACATCTTCGGTGCGCCGCTGGCAATCGAGGGGCTGATGGCGTTCTTCCTCGAAGCCACCCTGATCGGCGTGTTCTTCATGGGCTGGGATCGCATCTCGCGGATCAAGCACCTGCTGGTGACCTGGTTCCTCGCGCTGGGCACCAGCCTGTCGGCGCTTTGGATTCTGGTCGCCAATGCGTGGATGCAGCACCCGGTCGGCGCCGCATTCAATCCGCAGACGATGCGCATGGAAGTGACCTCGTTTTCCGAGGTGCTGTTCAACCCGGTGGCGCAGGAAAAATTCGTGCACACGGTGAGCGCCGGTTACGTGCTCGGCGCGATGTTCGTGCTGTCGATCAGCGCGTGGTATCTGCTGCGCGGACGCAACGTCGATTTCGCCAAGCGCTCGATGACGGTGGCGGCCAGTTTCGGGCTGGCGGCTTCGCTGTCGGTGGTGGTGCTGGGCGACGCCTCGGGCTATACCGTATCGCTGAACCAGCAGATGAAGATGGCCTCGATCGAGGCGATGTGGCACACCGAGCCGGCACCGGCGTCGTTCACCCTGTTCGGCCTGCCCAACGTGGATCAACGCACCACCCATTACGCGGTGAAGATTCCGTGGGTGATGGGGTTGATCGGCACTCATTCGATCGACGAGACGATGCCGGGTATCGCGGAATTGGTGGACGCGACCAAGGGCCGTATCGGCAACGGCATCCAGGCGTATGACGCGATGCTGATGCTGCGTCAGGACAAGGACAATGCGCATGCCAAGGCCACCCTTGCCGCACACGACCAGGATCTGGGTTACGCCCTTCTGCTGAAGAAATACGTCGACGATCCGCGCCAGGCCACACCGGCGGATATCCAGAAAGCCGCCGACAGCACCATCCCGAACGTGCCGGTGCTGTTCTGGGCGTTCCGCATCATGGTCGGCTGCGGTTTCTACTTCATCGCGCTGTTTGCGTTCTCGTTCTGGAAGGCGAGCAAGCGCCGGCTGGATACCCATCGCTGGTATCTGCGCCTCGCGCTGTGCAGCCTGCCGCTGCCGTGGGTGGCGATCGAGCTGGGCTGGATCGTCGCCGAATACGGCCGCCAGCCGTGGGCCATCGAGGGCGTGCTGCCGACCGCGCTCGGTGTGTCGTCGGCCAGTGCTGGGCAGGTGCTGACATCGCTGGGCGGCTTCCTGCTTTTCTACACCGCACTGGCGGTGGTCGACGTGTTCTTGATGTTGAAGTTCGTGCGCAAGGGGCCGGACGGTCTGGGCATCTGGCCGCCCATGGATCCATCCACCGCGGCCGCTCACTGAGGACATTGCCATGCTCGACTACGCCACGCTGCGGGTGATCTGGTGGGCCCTGCTCGGCACGCTGCTGATCGGCTTCGCCATCATGGACGGCTTCGATTTCGGCGTCGCCGGCCTGTTGAAAGTGCTCGGGCGCGACAACGAGGAGCGACTGGTCTTGCTGGAAGGCATCGAGCCGACCTGGGAAGGCAACCAGGTGTGGTTCATCCTCGCGGGCGGTGCCGCGTTCGCGGCATGGCCGATGCTTTACGCAGTGTCGTTCTCCGGCATGTACCTGGCGATCGCGCTGGTATTGCTGGCCTTCATCCTGCGCCCGGTCGGTTTCAACTTCCGCGGCAAGATCCGCGACCCGCGCTGGGCCTCGCTGTGGGACTGGATCCTCAGCGGCTCCGGCTTTGTGGTGATGCTGGTCGCCGGCGTCGCCTTCGGCAACCTGTTCCTCGGTATGCCGTTCCAGTTCGACGGCGACCTGCGCATGAGCTGGCACGGCGGCTTCTTCGAACTGCTGCACCCGTTCGCGCTGCTGTGCGGGCTGGTGTCGCTGAGCATGCTGCTGGCGCACGGCGCGTGCTGGGCCGCGTTGAAAGCCGATCATGTGATCGCGGTGCGCGCGGTGAAGATCGCGCGCTGGATGACGCTGGTGTTTGCCGCGCTGTATGTGCTGGCCGGCGTGTGGTTGGCCTACGGCATTCCCGGTTACGCCGTGGTCGGCCCGGTGATCACCGACGGCGCCTCCAATCCGCTGTACAAGCAGGTCGCCCAGGGCGGCAGCTGGTTTGCCGGCTACATGCAGTACCCATGGTTCTGGATCGCGCCGCTGCTGGCGCTGGTTTCCGCCGTCGGCGTGCAGGCGCTGATCGGCCGGCGCAGCGTGGCCGGCTTCATCGCCAGCAGCCTGATGGTCGGCAGCACGATCGCCTCGGCCGGTTTCGCGCTGTTCCCGTTCCTGCTGCCGTCCAGCCTGGACCCGCGTTCCAGCCTCACGGTGTGGGATGCATCCTCCAGTCGCGGCACCTTGCAGCTGATGCTGATCGTCACCGCCGTCCTGCTGCCGATCGTGATGCTCTACACCGGCTGGGTCTATCGCGTGATGCGCGGGCGGATCACCCTCGAACAGGTGCGCAAGGCGCACGGCGGCTATTGAACGGAGCGCGAACGCATGTGGTATTTCTCATGGATACTCGGACTCGGACTGGCCTGCGCCTTCGCCATCCTCAATGCGATGTGGTACGAGGTGCACGCCACTGACGAGGCGCACCGATTGCGCGAAGACTCGCAATTGCCGGACGAGTTGACTTAACGCGCCGCCAGCAGGGCCTCGATCGCCTCGGCCTCTTTCGGCATCGCCGCGGTAAGCACCTCGTTGCCGTCGCGGGTCACCGCCACATCGTCCTCGATGCGGATGCCGATACCGCGCCAGCGCTCGGGCACCGTGCGATCGTCCGGCGCCACGTACAGACCCGGCTCCACCGTCAGCACCATGTCCGGTTCGAGCAGGCGCGATTCGCCGCCAACGCGGTAGTCGCCGACATCGTGCACGTCCAGCCCCAGCCAGTGGCCGGTCTTGGCCGGGAAGAAGCGCTTGTAGCTGCCTTCGGCAATCGCTGCGTCAGCATCGCCCTTGAGCAGACCCAGCTGGCACAGGCCTTCGGTGAGCACGCGCACGGCCACCGTATGCGCGGCGCTGAACGGCTGGCCGGGCCGCACTTCGTCGATCGCCGCCAGTTGCGCGGCCAGCACCACTTCGTACAGCGCGCGCTGCTCGCGGCTGTAACGGCCGTTGAGCGGAAACGTGCGGCTGATGTCGGACGCGTAGCAGTCCAGTTCGGCGCCGGCGTCGATCAGCAGCAGGTCGCCATCGCGCAGCGCGGCGCGGTGGCTCTGGTAATGCATCACGCAGGCATTCGCGCCACCGGCGATGATCGGCGCAAACGCCGGTACCGCACCACTATTGCGCACGACGCGCAGCAACTCCGCCTCGAGTTCGTATTCCAGGCGACCGGGCGTGGCGACGTGCAACGCCGCCAGATGGGCGTCCACTGCGATCGCGGCCGATGCGCGCATCAACCTCAGCTCCGCACGGGACTTGTACAGGCGCAGGTCGTGCAACAAGTGGCCCAGCGCCACGAATTCCTTCGGCACCACGCCACCGCCACGCAGCTGCCGCAGCTTGCGCATCCAGCCCAGCAGTTGCGCGTCGAACTCCGGCTCGCGGCCGAAGTGGCAGTACACGCGGCCGCGACCCTCGATCATGCCGGGCAGGATGTCGTCGATGTCCTCGATCGGGAATGCATCGTCCATGCCGTAACCCGCGACAGCCTGCTCGGTGCCGATCGACTGGCCATGCCAGCGTTCGCGCACCGGGTCACGCTCGCGGCAGAACAGCACCACCTCGCCATGCTTGCGCCCTGGCAGCAGCGCCAGCACCGCGTCGGCCTCGGGAAAGCCCGCCAGGTAATGGAAGTCCGAATCCTGCCGGTACGGCCACGCCGCATCGGCGTTGCGCATGCGCTCGGGCGCGGCGGCAACCAGCAGCACGGCGTCCTCGCCCGCCATCTGCATCAGCTGGTGACGACGACGCGCGAATTCGTCCGGCGTGATCGCCAGCGCCGCCAGCTTCGGTGCGCTGGGGATCAATGCACGGTGCCGCTGGTGGACGGGTCGTGCGCGGCGCATTCGGTGTGCAGCAGCATCGCGGCGACGCGCACGAACTCCTGCACTTCGATCAGTGCGTCCTCATCTTCGGCCTCATTGCCGAAATCGAACGACGAGGCGGCGATCGTGCCGAGGTCGCGCAGGATTTCCTGCGCCTCCTCCGACAACTGCGCATGCGCCGAGGTGCCGGCGAGACCGAAACCGCCGAGAAAACCGCGACACCAGTCGACCATCGCCTCCGCGCGCTCGGTCAGCGGCCGATCGTCGGCCGGCAGCAGGGGTTCGAAACCCAGCTCGGGGTCGGTCAGCTCGGTCTCGCACTGCCGGGCCAGTCGCTGCAGCAAGGCCTGGTCGTCCGCGGAGGGATCGGTGGCCTCGCCGTCGAGCTGCAGAGCGGCCAGCACGGAGGCGCCGCGCAGCGAGCCGCCACCGGCCAGGTAGCCACACAGCGAGCCGTGCAATTCGCTGGCCTCGGTGCCCAGCCGCAGGCGCATGATCAGCGCATCGATATCGTCGTGGCCTATGGGCTCGGCTGCCGTCATGGCGGTACTCCTTAAGGGAATGGCCGCCAGTTTAATGCAGCCGCCCTGCCTGCCACCGACCTCCGCCGCTGCCCGGCTGATTTCCGCCGGCGTCCTGTTATAGTTTCGTGCATGAGCACGCCCGATCACGTTCAGTCCGACCACGTCCATCAGGAGCTGGTCGCCTTGAGTCAGCAGCTGGACCGGCTGCTCGACACCGTGCGCCGGCTCACCGAGGAAAACCGCAGCCTGCGCCACAGCCAGGAGCAGTTGTCCGGTGAACGGGCTGGTTTGATGGCACGCAACGAGCAGGCACGCAGCCGCGTCGAAGCGATGATCCAGCGGCTGAAATCGCTTGAAAGCAACGGTTGATAAAACCCATGTCCAGCAGTGAACCGGTCGCGCTGCGACTGATCGACCGCGAATTCCTGATCGCCTGCGCGCCGGAAGAGCGCGATGGCCTGCTCGAAGCGGCCGGCTTTCTCGACCGCAAGATGCGCGAACTGCGCGCAAACGCGAAAGCACCCAGCTTCGAACGGCTGGCGGTGCTGACTGCGATCAGCGTGACCCACGAGCTTCTCACTCTACGCAAGCAGCACGACAGCCAGGAACAGCGCCTCAGCGATGGCCTGGCCGCTCTGCGCAGCAAGCTGGATGCCGCGCTCGAGAGCGATCCGCTGAAGCGCTGAAAACGACATCAGCCGCGCCGTTCGATGAACCCGGACTGTCACTGGCCAGTGGCGCATTGCCGGGCAAGCGCCTAAAATCGGTCTCGGCGTTTTCTGCGATGTGCGCCAGCACACTCTTACATTTGCCTTGTTCCTAAATACGGCCCCGGGTCGGCTTCACATCGGTTGTTGTGCATGTCCGCCACGTGCGGAAAGCCTTGAGACCATGTAGCTCTCCCACCTGATCCATCTTGGATCAAGGTCGTTTGGTGGGCAGCGGCATCGCGGTTGACGCCACTTATTTCCCGCCCCGTTCGTCCCGCGATGAACGGGGCGACTTTTCGATGGAGACGCTCGACACGTGGACGCCACCGCCCAACGACACGAGCTTCGCCAGCGCCTGGCCGATCAGCGCCGTGCCCTTACCCCGCCGGAGCGCATGAGCGCCGCGCAGGGCCTGCGCCGCAGCCTCGAGCAGTTGCCCGAATACCTCACCGACGCACGCGTGGCCGGCTACTGGGCCAGCCACGGCGAGCTGCCGCTGAACCTGGTGATTCCGCCGCTGGCCGCACGCGGCCAGCAGTTCCTGCTGCCGGTGATCGGCAAGGGCAAGCACCTGCGTTTCGCACCATGGCAATCCGGCGATGAGGTGCAGCCGAACCGTTACGGCATTCCCGAGCCGGTCGAGCCCGGCGAGCTGCTCGAACCGTTCCAGCTCGACCTGGTGTTCGTGCCGCTGCTTGGCTTCGATCGTCGCGGCAACCGGCTCGGCCACGGCGGCGGCTATTACGATCGCAGTTTCGCGTTTCTCAACGAGCAGGTGCGCCCGACCGAACCGCTGCTGGTCGGCATCGCGTATGCGTTCCAGGAATTGCCGCAGGTCGAGGAGGAAGCGTGGGATGTACCGCTCGACTTCATCGCCACCGAGCGCGAGCTGATCGACTGCTCCAGCTCCGATAGCGGCAGCACTGATAAAGGCAGCGGGACAAACGCATGAAGTACTGGCTGATGAAGTCCGAGCCCGAGGCATTCTCGATCGACGATCTCAAGCGCAAGCGCACCGAAGCCTGGGATGGCGTGCGCAACTACCAGGCGCGCAACTTCATGCGCGACAGCATGCGGCCCGGCGACAAGGTGTTCTTCTATCACTCCAACTGCGCCGAGCCTGGCATCGTCGGCATCGCCGAGGTCGCGTCCGACGCGTACCCCGATCCCAGCCAGTTCGATGCCAAGAGCAAGTATTTCGATCCCACCAGCAAGCGCGAGGAACCACGCTGGATGCTGGTCGACGTGAAGTTCGTCAAGAAGCTCAAGCGCACGATCACGTTGGACGAACTCAAGGGCCACGATGCATTGGATGAAATGCAGCTGCTGCGCAAAGGCAACCGGCTGTCGGTGATGCCGGTGGCCGCCAGCGAATGGCGCTACATCCTCACGCTCGAATAGCCAAGTCAGCCCCGCGCCATAGCCATCCACTGTCAGACAACCTCTTCCCGGAACCGATGTCATGAGCAACGCCAACGAAAAACGCCAGGCCGGTGAGGCCGCGATCCGCTACATCGAGGACGGCGCCATCGTCGGCGTCGGCACCGGTTCCACCGTGGCGTTCTTCATCGACGCGCTGGCCGACCTGAAGGATCGCATCCAGGGCGCGGTGTCCAGCTCGGAGCAGTCCACCGCGCAGCTGAAGCGCCTCGGCATTCCGGTGCTCGACCTCAACAGCGCCGGCCCGCTGACGATCTACATCGACGGCGCCGACGAATGCGACCCGTACAAGCGTCTGATCAAGGGCGGCGGCGCCGCGCTCACGCGCGAGAAGATCGTCGCGGCGGCCAGCGAGAAATTCGTCTGCATCATCGACTCCAGCAAGCGGGTCGACCTGCTCGGCAAGTTTCCGGTGCCGATCGAGGTGATCCCGATGGCGCGCAGCCTGATCGGCCGCGAGATCGTCAAGCGCGGCGGCCAGCCGGTGTGGCGTGACGGCGTGGTTACCGACAACGGCAACTGGATCATCGACGTGCACGGTTGGCAGATCGCCGATCCGGCCGCGCTGGAAAGCGATCTCAATCAATTGCCCGGCATCGTCACCGTCGGCCTGTTCGCGCGCCGACCGGCCGACGTTGTGCTGATCGGCGATCGCGAGATGTAATGGCAATGGCATCAGTCAGCGCTGACGCCATCCGTACGCTCAGCCGCCGCTCGACTTGACCGGGCGTTTCACCACCCGTCCCTTGCGGAAATGCAGATGACGCCCGGAGTGCCGTGCCTCCTGCAGGCGCTGGCCATGTGCAGTGAGAATGTCGCCGCGGGTGAGGATGCCGACCAGCAGGTGCGGCGCCTCGTCGCCCACCACGATCAGGCGGCCGACGTTGTGCGCCACCATGTGATCGGCCGCCTCGCGCAATGAATGGTTTTCCTTCACCACGATCGGCTCGCGCAGCACCAGTTCGCCCAACGATAACGTGTAGTGCCATTGCGGATCGAGCAGGGTACGACGGGTCAGCACGCCGCGCACGTGGCCTGCTTCATCAATCACCGGATAGCCCTGATGCTGCATGTCGGGCAGACCTTCGTTGAACCAGCGGCGCACCTCGGCCAGCGTCTGCGTGGTGCGCAGGGTCACTACTTCGTGCGTGCAGGCATCGCGCACCACCACCTGATCCAGATAATCGGCGGCGTATTCGGCCGGCACGCGAACACCGCGACGGGCGATCTTCTCGGTCATGATGGTGTTGCGCATCAGCAGCGCGGAAATCAGATACGCCGCGGTGCAACCGCCGAGCAGGGGCAGCAGCCCCGCCGGCTGGCCGGTGGTCTCGAACGCGAACACCACCGCCGTCAATAGCGCGCGCGCGGAGCCGGCGAAGATCGCCGCCATGCCGACCAGCGCGGCGATGCGCGGATCGATACCGAATTGCGGCGCCAGCGCGGCGATGCCCAGACCGAGCAGCGCGCCCAGCGCGCCGCCGATCGTGAACAACGGCGCCAGCGTACCGCCGGAGGTGCCGCTGCCCAGCGCGATCGACCACGACAGGAATTTCATCACGCACAGGAACGCCAACGCACTCAGGGTGAGCTGGCCGGACACGATGTCCTCGATGTTGCTGTAGCCCACGCCCAGCGTCAGCGGCGCGAAATAGCCAACCACACCCACCGCGACGCCACCGATCGCCGGCCACCACATCCAGTGGATCGGCAGCTTCTCGAACACGTCCTCGATGCCGTAGACGATCCGCGTCACACCCACACTGATCAAGCCGAGCAAGGCACCGATGCCGACATACGCAAGCAGCGCGATCAGGCCCGGCGTGGCCAGCGTCGGCATCGCGAACACTGGCGCCGAACCCACCGTGGCATAGCGCACGCCGGTTGCCGCCACGGTCGCCAGCGCTACCGGAATCAGCGAGCGCGGGCGCAGCTCGAACAGCAGCAGCTCGATCGCCAGCACCACCGCCGCGACCGGCGAGCCGAATACCGCCGCCATGCCTGCCGCCGCACCGGCCGCCAGCAGCACCTTGCGCTCGGCGCCGGTCACATGCAGCAGCTGGCCGACGAATGAACCCAGCGCGCCACCGGTAGCGATGATCGGGCCTTCCGCGCCGAACGGGCCACCGGTGCCGATCGCGATTGCCGAGGAAATCGGCTTCAGGAAGGTGATCCGTGGCGGGATCTTCGACTCGTTGAGCAGCACCTGCTCCATCGCCTCCGGAATGCCGTGGCCGCGGATCGCACGGGAACCCCAGCGTGCCATCACGCCCACGATCAGGCCGCCGATCACCGGCACCGCGATCACCCACAATCCCAGATGGTTATCGGCCGGCGAACTGAATGCCGTCGACACCCGGCCATAGAACGCCAGGTTCGTCACCAGTCCGATCAATGCGGTGAGGATGCGGGCGATGAAGGCCGCCGCCACGCCCAGCAGCACCGCCACCGCCGTGATCCGCAACACGCGCCGATCCACCAGGGTCGAGCGGCGCGGCATGCGGGTGGCATCCAGCGTCACACCGAGCGAAGGCGACAGCGGCAACGCATCAGTACTGCCCTCAAGACGCACACCCGGAGGCGACGCCGGCTTTTCAGTTTCGGAGGTCATCGATTTGCCGCAAGACGAAAGCCGAAATTCTACGCTGGCGGCTTGAGGAACCGAAGAGGCAGGATTTTGCGAACGACGGGTCTCGGTCTCTTTTCGGGAAAGCAAAAGACACAAAGACGCGAATTGAAGATAGAGGTGGCCGGGAGACCAGGATTGCTTGCCCCATCCATGGGCCAAACCCCGCTGCGCAGAGCCCGCCTTCGGCTGTCCAACAAGTAGTTCCAGACGACAAGTCGACTGCGAAGGCAGGATGCCGGAACGAACATCGGCGCGGCCGATGGCCCGAAGAGCGAGGCACGGGAAGTCGGTAGCTTGGTCTGCGGAGGGGAGCGACGCGGAGGGGAGATCGGGATTGTTCGTCCCATCCATGAGACTCACCCTTCGCTGCGCTCAGGGCCAGCCTGCGGCTGTCCAAAATCGTTCCAGACGATTTTGTCGAATGTGGTTGACTCCCGTACCCCAGCCAAAATAAAAAACCCGCCACAAAGGCGGGTTTTTTATTTTGGCTGGGAGACTAGGATTCGAACCTAGATAGACAGCGTCAGAGGCTGTCGTCCTACCGTTAGACGATCTCCCAAAAACAGCTGGATCGATGCGCTCTGACCGTTGGTGCATCGAACCACAACGCGAATCCCGCAGGGGAATTAGCGCTTGGAGAACTGGGTTGCGCGACGTGCCTTGTGCAGACCGACCTTCTTGCGCTCGACTTCGCGGGCATCGCGGGTCACGAAACCGGCCTTGCGCAGCGGCGATTTCAGGGTTTCATCATATTCGATCAGCGCGCGGGCGATGCCGAGGCGGATCGCACCGGCCTGACCGGTGATGCCACCGCCGGCAACCGTCACCTTGATGTCGAACTTCTCGGTGTTCTGGGTCAGTTCGAGCGGCTGGCGCACGATCATGCACGAGGTCTCGCGACCGAAAAAGGCCTCAAGCGTCTTGCCGTTGACTTCGATCGCGCCCTTGCCCTTGCGCAGGAACACGCGGGCGGCGGAGGTTTTGCGGCGGCCAGTGCCGTAGTTCTGCTGGATCGTCATGATGATTCCTTAGAGTTCCAGCGCCTGCGGCTGCTGTGCGGTATGCGGATGCTCGGCACCGCCGTAGACCTTGAGCTTGCGGTACATCTCGCGGCCCAGCGGGTTCTTCGGCAGCATGCCCTTGACGGCGATCTCGATCACGCGCTCCGGGTAGGTCGCCAGCAGATCCTTCAGACTGGTCGTCTTCAGGTTGCCGATGTAGCCGGTGAAGCGGTGGTACTTCTTGTCGTCCAGCTTGGCACCGGTGACGTGCACCTTCTGCGCATTGATCACCACGATATAATCGCCGGTGTCGCAATGCGGGGTGTATTCCGGCTTGTGCTTGCCGCGCAGACGACGGGCGATTTCGGTCGACAGGCGACCGAGCGTCTTGTTCGTGGCGTCGACCACGAACCAGTCGCGCTTGACGTTGTCTGCATTGGCGCTAAACGTTTTCATTTCAGAATACCTGTTCTGCCGCCGTGAGGCGGTACGCGTAATCGGTGGATCAAAGGCGCGAGATGATAGCGGAGCCGTCATCCATGGCGCAAGCCCACCGACCGGCGGGCTGTGAGCTGGCAATGATAGCATGATGAGCATGCCGCTTGAAAAGTCCCCCCAGCTCGCGCCTGTCGGCCGCATCGCCGAACTGGCCGACCAATGCGTGCAATGCGGGCTGTGCCTGCCGGTTTGCCCCACTTACGCGCTGGATCGGAACGAGGCGGAATCGCCACGCGGGCGCATCGCCATCGCCTCGGCCCTGGCCCGCGGACTGGTCGACCCCACCGCCGGGCTGCGCGAACACCTGGATCACTGCCTGGGCTGTCTGAACTGTGAAAAAGTCTGCCCAGCCAACGTGCAGTATGGCGAATTACTGATCGAAACCCGCGCTCTGCTGGGGCCGGCACCGCGACGGCCACGGCTGCTGTTGAACGTGATCAAGCGGCCCGCACTGATGCGCGCACTACGTCGATTCGGCGGCTGGCTTGCGCTGCGGCGCTGGAAGAACGGGCTGGCGCAACGCCTGCCAGTGCACTCGCCTTGGCGTGCCGCCTTATTCAACTTGCCGACCAAGGCTCCGGCCACACCTGTTCGAATCAGCGGCAATGACCGTCAGCAACCGCGACTCGCGCTGTTTCCCGGCTGCGTGGCCAGCGTCGACGATGCACAGGCGCAACAGGCCGCGATTACCCTGCTGCAGGCGGCGGGTTTCCACGTCAGCGTGCTGCCGGCGTTCTGCTGCGGAGCGATGGACCTGCATGGCGGCGCCACAGCAGCAGCCGAACAGGCCGCGCAGTGCGTGCGCCAAGCCTGGGACTCCAGCGGTGCCAGCCAGTTGCTCTCGGTGACGCCCGGCTGCCTCGGTACGCTGCGTCGCGCCCTGCCCGGTGTCAGCGTGCTCGATCCGGTGGAGCTGCTGGCGACACGTGCCGAATCGCTGCATTTCCGCCCGCTGGCGCAACGGGTGGCACTGCATCTGCCGTGCACGCAGATCAACGTGGCACGTACCGATGTGGCCCTGCTGCAATTGCTGCGCCGCGTCCCCGGACTTGAAGTGCTCTCGTTACCACGACCGCCGTATTGCTGTGGCGCGGCCGGCAGCCACCTGCTGGAGTTTCCCGAACGCGCCGCGCAGCTGCGCGACGCGACGTTGCGGCAAGCCGCCACACTGGAACCGCAGCAGCTGTTGTCGTCCAATATCGGTTGTCGCCTGCACCTGGCCACCGGCATCGACCAGCAAGGCCTGCGCTGGCCCAGCCTGCATCCGCTGACCCTGCTGGCCCAGCAACTCGAACATCGTCATTGAAACAGGAACGCCCATGAACGTCCGTACGCTGAACCCGCTCGACCGACTGCTGGTCGGCTGCGAACGCGCGCTGGAAGCGATCGCTGGTTCGCCGCAGGCGCATCGGCACTCGCCCGCCGCCGGTCTGGCCGAAGCGGAGCTGGACGAGACCGAACGCCGTCATGCCGCCGGCCTGATGCGGATCAACCATACCGGCGAGGTCTGCGCACAGGCGCTGTATTTCGGCCAGGCCGCACTGGCGCGAGACGCCGACAATCGCCAGCACCTGTTGCATGCAGCCGCCGAGGAAACCGATCATCTGGCCTGGTGCGCCCAGCGCCTGCAGCAGCTGGACAGTCGCCCGAGCCTCCTCAATCCGCTGTGGTATGCAGGCAGCTATGCGATTGGGGCGGCCGCCGCACTGGCCGGCGATCCAGTCAGCCTCGGCTTCGTGGTCGAAACCGAACGGCAGGTGGAAGCGCACCTGGCCGAACATCTGGAAGAACTGCCTGCGCAGGACGAGCGCTCACGCGCCGTGCTGACGCAGATGCAAACCGACGAGATCCGCCATGCGCAGGCGGCGCAGCAACGCGGCGGCATCGAACTGCCGTTCCCGCTACCGCAGCTGATGCATCTCAGTTCAATGGTGATGAAGGCAGTGGCGTATCGAGTTTGATGGGCACGTCGCCTCGGGCAGCCCTTTCGCGAGCACCGACCCCTCACTTCAGTCCTCTCCCCACAGGGGAGAGGAGGCAAGAAAAAACCCGCCTTCCGGCGGGTTTTTCGTCACATCAGGTTGCGGCCGTGGAACAGTTCCTCGATCTCGCGGCGCAGCAGCTGCTCGATGCGCTGGCGTTCCTTGAACGAGAGATCGTCGGCGTGCGCCTCGAACAGGTAAGTGTCGAGGTCGAAGTCCTTGATGTGCATCTTCGTGTGGAACATGTTTTCCTGGTACACGTTGACGTCGAACATCTCGTACTTCTGGCGAATGTGTTTGGCCAGGTAATCCTGCACCGAATTGATCTTGTGGTCGATGAAGTGCTTCTTGCCCTTCACGTCGCGGGTAAAGCCGCGCACGCGGTAGTCGGCGATCACGATGTCCGACTCGAAACTGTCGATCAGGTAGTTCAACGCCTTCAGCGGCGAGATCACGCCGCAGGTGGCCACGTCGATGTCCGCGCGGAACGTCGCGATGCCGTTGTGCGGATGCGTTTCCGGGTAGGTATGGACGGTGATGTGGCTCTTGTCCATGTGCGCGACGACGGCACCGGAAATGGTGTCGCGGCCGAGCTTCTCGACCACCGGCTCCTCGGAGATCAGCATGGTCACCGAGGCGCCCTGCGGGTCGTAATCCTGGCGCGCGATGTTGAGGATGTTCGCGCCGATGATCTCGGCCACGTCGGTAAGGATCTGGGTCAGCCGGTCGGCATCGTACTGCTCATCGATGTACTCGATGTAGCGGCGACGCTGTTCCTCGGACACCGCGTAGCAGATGTCGTAGATGTTGAAGCTCAACGCCTTGGTCAGGTTGTTGAAACCCTGCAGGCGCAGACGGGGAAGTGGTTTGACCACGGACGGCTCTCCATGACCGGACTTCGGTCAGCAGTAGAGGCGGGTTAGCGACAAGGGTCCCCGCAGAATGGTGTGGAGTACAGGCAGGTAGCCTGCACGACCCTTGTGAACGGTGCGCGACAGGCTCGTCGCCACCGAAAGACTGCGAAGTATGCGGCAAAATGAAATGAAATTGAACCTTCGGCAAGCCGTCCGGGTTTGCCATAATGCCAATCTTGCAATGTGGTTACGGGCACACACGCCGCGGCTGCAGCAGCGGCCACAGCAAAACACGCATCTTCGGGGATCATCGTGGCGCAACTTAAATACCAGCTCCAACAGGCTTTCGAGCGCTCGCAGGCTCCACTCGGCTTTGCCCCCGATCCTGCCGCGATGGAACGCTTCCTCGGGCTGTGCCATCGCCGCCGCTATCCCGGCAAGACCGCGATCATCCGGCCGGGTGATCCGGCCAACACGCTGTACTACGTGATCGATGGTTCGCTAGCGGTATGCACCGAGGACGAGCAGGGTCGCGAACTGATTCTTGCCTACATCAGCCGCGGCCAGTTCATCGGGGAGATGGGGCTGTTCGTGGAGCAGGCGCAGCGCGAGTCGATGGTGCGCACACGCACGCCGTGCGAGATGGCCGAGATCAGCTACGAGCGTCTGTTCCAGCTGATGGAAGGTCCACTGCGCGATGAGTGCCCGAAGATCCTGTTCGCGATCGGCGCCCAGCTCACCAATCGCCTCTTGCGCACCTCGCGTCAGGTCAGCCGGATGGCGTTCATGGACGTCACCAACCGGATCTCGCGCACGCTGCTGGACCTGTGCCAGGAACCGGATTCGATGACCCACCCGGACGGCACCCAGATCCGCATCTCCCGCCAGGAAGTGAGCCGCATCGTCGGCTGCTCGCGCGAGATGGTCGGCCGCGTGCTCAAGCAGCTGGAAGAGCAGCGGATGATCGACGTCTCCGGCAAGACCATCGTCGTGCGCGGCACCCGCTAGGGTTTGCATGGCGCACGTTTGCGGGCTGGCGTCTTACTTCGGCGCGTAGATCATGTACACGTCGGCGCGCGCATAGTGCGAGCCGGCGCGGACCGTCGGCTGCAGCACGAAACCGGCCTGCTCGTACATGTGCAGCGCGGGCTTCAGGATGCTGCTGGATTCGAGGAACAAGGCATGGCCGCGACGCCGGTGGAATTCGGCGATCGCCTCCTCCAGCAGCAACCGACCGGCGCCCAGTCCGCGAAACGCTTCGTCGACAGCCATCTTGGAAAGTTCGTAGACGTCCGGCGCCTCGTGCAGCAGCGCGCAGGTACCGATCACCACGTCGCCAAGCCGCGCAAAGAAGATCGCACCGCCAGGCTCCAGCACCGCCTGCTCAGGCTCGCGCAATACCTGCTCGTCGATCGGCTCGATCACGAAGTGCTTCTTCAGCCACGCGGCGTTGAGCACGTAGAAGTGTTCCCGCAGATGCGGCTCGAACGGCACGATCTCGACTTTCGACTGTATCAACGTGGCGAGCCTGGCCGGAATCCATGGGTGCAGCGGCAGTGTAGTCAGAACCACTCGACGCGGGTGATCGCCCGCCCCAGTGCCTTCTCGACTTTCTTGCACAAGGCGGGCGTACCGTTGACCAGCACCGCCTCGCTCGCCGGCTTCAACATCGCCACGTCGTGCATCGAATCGCCGTAGGCAACCTGCCATGCGGTGACGCCGTGCTGGGCCAGCGTCT
This sequence comes from Rhodanobacter sp., assembly GCA_027307195.1. Taxonomy (GTDB): domain Bacteria; phylum Pseudomonadota; class Gammaproteobacteria; order Xanthomonadales; family Rhodanobacteraceae; genus Rhodanobacter. The sequence goes on from DAHUXL010000009.1 coordinate 27,043, forward strand.
GCACCTTGCGTCGGCCCACGTTGTGCCGCAGCGGGCGCATGCCGAGCCATCCCGGACGCAACTGAGATGCCAGTATCTCCAGATCGGTCAGTCCCAGCTGCTGCAGGATGCCGCTGACCAGCGCGTGCTCGCAGCCGGTCACCACGATCACCCGATCGCCTTGTGCCTGATGCCGGCGCAACGCCTGCAGGCCGTCGCGACAGAACTGCCGCGACCGGCGAGCCAGGCTGGCGGCAAACCCGTTTGCGGTGGCCTGGTAACGCTGCTCACCCAGTCCGAACAGCGCGATGCGCACCAGCACACGCGCCGGCAACCGGCGCGAGAACGGCAACTGCAACAACAGCAGCGGCGCGCTCAGCAGCGCCAGCAACGGGCGCCACCACGAACCGCGATAGCGCTCGCGGATGAACAGGTAGAACGCATCGCCGTGAATCAGCACGCCATCGAAATCAAACAGCACCACGCGCGGCAATCCGGCGCTCACGTCCGCAACATCCGTCGACACCACCTGCGCCTCCCCCTTCGGCATGATGGTCACGGCGTGGCGAACAGCCGCCGCAATTCGCTGCCCGGATCCTCGGCGCGCATGAACGCCTCGCCGACCAGGAACGCCTGGATACCACCTTCGCGCAGGCGCGCCACGTCTTCCGGCGTATGGATGCCCGACTCGGCTACCAGCACGCGGTCGTATTCGATCAATCCCTGCAGCGTCAACGAGGTTTCCAGCGACGTCTCGAAGCTGCGCAGGTTGCGGTTGTTGACACCGATCAGCGGCACCGGCAGCGCCATCGCGCGCTCCAGTTCCTCCTCGTCGTGCACTTCGCACAGCACATCCAGGTCGAGCTCGGCGGCGAGCAGCGACAGCTGCAACAGCACGTCATCGTCCAGTGCGGCCACGATCAGCAGGATGCAGTCGGCGCCGATCGCGCGCGCCTCGTATACCTGGTACGGATCGATGATGAAGTCCTTGCGCAGCAGCGGCAGCGAGCAGGCCGCCCGGGCCTGCTGCAGAAACGCCTCGCTGCCCTGGAAGAAATCGCTGTCGGTCAGCACCGACAGGCAGGCCGCGCCGGCTTTCTCATAACTCTTCGCGATCGCGGTCGGATCGAAATTCGCGCGGATCACGCCCTTGCTCGGACTGGCCTTCTTCACCTCGGCGATCACCGCCGGCAGGCCGGCGGCGATCTTCGCCTCGATCGCGGCGGCAAAGCCGCGGGTATCCGGCTGTTCCGCGATGCGCGCCATCAGCTCGGTCAGCGGCAGCTTCGCCTGGCGTTCGGCAATCTCTTCCGCCTTGCGGGCGAGAATGCGGTTGAGGATGTCGGTCATGGCATCTCGCTAGTCGGTGTTGGGGGTGCGCTCCGTGCGCGAGGTGCTCCGATCCTGCCACTTTGCAGGCCCGCGCGCATCCGGCAACGGATCTAGCCCAGCGCGGCAAGTCGCCGGGTGGCCGCCACGAAGGCCAGCATTTTCGCATGCGCCGCGCCGCTGGCAATCGTGCTGCGCGCCAGCGCGATGCCATCATCGATGGAGCCGGCCACATCGGCCGCGTACAGCGCCGCACCGGCATTCAGGCAGACGATGTCGTGCGGGATGCCGCGGCGCCCCTCCAGCGCCTCCTGCAGCATCGCCTTCGACTCGTCCACGTTGTCCACCCGCAGGTTGCGGCTGGAAGCCATCGCCAGGCCGTAGTCTTCCGGCTCGATCTCGTATTCGTGCACCACGCCGTTGCGCAGTTCGCCGACCAGGGTCGCTGCACCGAGCGAGACCTCGTCCATGCCGTCGCGACCCCACACCACCATCGCGTGCTGCGCGCCGAGCTGCTGCAGCACGCGCACCTGGATACCGACCAGATCGGGATGGAACACGCCCATCAGGATGTTCGGCGCGCCGGCCGGATTGGTCAGCGGACCGAGGATGTTGAACAGCGTGCGCACGCCCATTTCCTTGCGCACCGGCGCCACCACCTTCATCGCCGGATGATGGTTCGGCGCGAACATGAAGCCGATCCCGGTCTCGGCCAGGCACTCGGCCACCTGCAGCGGCGCGAGGTCGATCGAAGCGCCGAGCGCCTCCAGCACATCCGCGCTGCCGGACTTCGACGACACGCTGCGTCCGCCATGCTTGGCCACCCGTGCACCAGCCGCCGCGGCAACGAACATCGATGCGGTGGAGATATTGAAGCTGGAAGCGCCGTCGCCGCCGGTTCCGACGATGTCCAGCAGATGCTCGGTGTTGCCCGCGACCGGCACGTTCGCCGACAGCTCGCGCATCACGCGCGCCGCGCCGGTGATCTCACCCACGGTTTCCTTCTTCACGCGCAGGCCGGTGATGATCGCCGCGGTCATCAGCGGGCTCACTTCGCCATGCATGATCTGGCGCATCAGCGCGATCATCTCGTCGTGGAAGATCTCGCGATGCTCGATCGTGCGCTGCAACGCCTCCTGCGGCGTGATGGTGATGTCGCGTGCGGCTTTGCCGATCACGTCCGCGCTCACGCGGCCAGCCGCAGCGGCAGGCCGAGGAAATTGCGCAGCAGGTCGTGGCCGTGCTGGGTCAGGATCGATTCCGGATGGAACTGCACGCCCTCGACCGGCAGCGTCTTGTGGCGCAGGCCCATGATCTCGTCAATCGAACCGTCCGGGTTCTCCGTCCATGCAGTCACTTCGAGGCAATCCGGCAGCGACGACTGTTCCACCACCAGCGAGTGGTAACGCGTCGCCTCGAACGGCTCCGGCAGACCGGCGAATGCGCCCTGCCCGCGATGCCGAACAGGCGAAGTCTTGCCGTGCATGATCTGCTTGGCACGGATCACCTTGCCACCGAACACCTGGCCAATCGCCTGATGGCCGAGGCACACGCCGAACACCGGAATCTCGCCGGAAAGTTCGCGCAGCACGTCCAGCGACACGCCCGAATCATCCGGCGTACCCGGCCCCGGCGAGATCATGATGTGCGACGGCTTCAGCGCGCGGATGCCGGCGACGTCCAGCGCATCGTTGCGCACCACCTTCACCTGCTGCCCCAGCTCGCCGAGGTACTGCACGAGGTTGAAGGTGAAGCTGTCGTAGTTGTCGATCATCAGGAGCATGGCGGACCTTGCCGGAATCATGACGCGTGGCGCCAGGGACTCGACATTATAACCACCCCTTTCCCATGGCCTTGCAGGCACCACGCTGGGCTGTCCTATATCCCGCTGCGACAGCGCGGCGCCAGCATCGCCGCCGACAAGCCGGCATCCCGCAACGGCGACGGCAGCGGCCGGCCCAGCGCCAGGCTGGCGCAGGCTTCGCCCATCGCGGCGCTGGTCTGGATGCCGTAGCCACCTTGCGCGGCGACCCAGAAGAAGCCGGGCGCATCCGGCGCGAAGCCGCCAACCAGATCGCCGTCGGCAACGAACGAGCGCAGGCCGGCCCAGCTTCGCCGCGGTCGGCGGATCGTCAGCGTGGTCGCTTCCTCGATCCGGTGGATGCCCAGCGCGATGTCGTAATCCTCCGGCTGCACGTCGTGCGGCTCCACCGGATCGGCGTTCGCGCACGTACCCAGCAGCAGGCCGGCGTCGGGCTTGAAGTAGAAACTCTCGTCGAAGCTGGTGATGAACGGCCAGTGCGCAGTGGCGAGATTTTCCGGCGGATCGAACAGGAATACGGTGCGCCGCTTCGGCACGATGCCGATCGGCGTCACTCCGGCCAGCGCCGCCACCTGATCGACCCAGGCCCCGGCGGCATTCAGCAGCAGCGGCGCGCGAAATGCCTGCTCGCCATCGTCCACCTGCCAGCCGTCCGCGCTGCGGCTGATCGCGCGGATGCCGACATTCAGGCGCAACTCGCCGCCGCGCGCACGCAGCCCGCGCAGAAACCCCTGGTGCAGCTCGTTGACGTCAATATCGGCCGCGCCTGGCTCGTGCAGGCCAATCCGCGCCGCCTCGGGGCGCAGCACCGGCACCGCCGCGAGCAGGTGGGCCGTGTCACGCAGTTCGATGTCGCGGGTGAACGGCACGATCGCCTCGTACAGCCCCAGCACATCGTCGGTCTGCTTCGCATTGCCGATGATGGTGGCACCGCGCGGCGTGAGAATGGGCTGTTCTGCGAAACCTGCCGGCGGCCGCATCAGGAACGGTCGCGCGGCGCGGGTCAGCGCACGCACCTGCGGCGAACCATAGGTCTCGCTGAACAAGGCTGCCGAGCGCCCAGTCGAGTGCATGCCCGCAAAGGCCTCGCGCTCGAGCACCAGCACGCGCGCATGCGGCGCCATGAAATAGGCGACCGAGGCCCCGGCCATGCCGGCGCCGATCACGATCGCATCGAAATCCTGCATATCGAAACTCATGCGGTATCTCGCCTCGATTGTCGGGTGACCACGCTGGCGGCGGTGAGATCGGCAGTGACATTGCCGAGCGTGGCCAGCGCGTCGGGAATGGTGTCCACCGCCAGCATCAGGCCCAGCGGACTCAGCGGCAGGCCCATCGCCTGCGCCACCGGCAGGTTGGTGGCGATGAAGGTGACCTGGCCCGGCAGGCCGACGGATCCGAGACTGATCACCACCGCCAGCATCGCGCCGCCCAGCAGTTGCGCCGTCGTCAGGTCCACCCCGTAGGCCCAGGCGATGAAGGCTGCCGAGGTCATGTATTGCACCGGGCTGGTCAGGCGGAACAGCGAGACCGCCATCGGCAGCACCAGCGCGGTGACCTGCTGCGGGTAGCCGAGCCGGCGATCCGCGCTTTCCAGCATCGCCGGCAGCGAGGCCAGCGACGACTGCGTGCTGAGCGCCACCACCTGTGCCGGCACCAGCGCGGCGGCGAAACGGCGGAGGCGTTCGCCGCCGAACGCCATCGCCACCGGCAGCATCATCACGGTGACCGCGAGATACAGCAGGCACTCGACCAGCACATACACGCCGAGCGCGCTGAGCATGCCCAGTCCCGAGCGCGCGCATACCGACAGGATCAGCGCGAACACGCCCAGCGGCGCGGCCCACAACACCCAGCGCACGATCACGATCATCGCGTCGCTGATCGCCTGGAAGAATTCCAGCAGCATCGCGCGCCGCACCGGCGTGATGCGCGTCAATGCGAAGCCGAGAAACAAGGCAAACACCACCAGCGGCAGCATCGCGCTCTGCGCCGCCGCCATGATCGCGTTGTTCGGCACGATCGCGGTGAGTGCATCGACCCAGCTGACCGGTGCCCCCTGCGCGGCCGATGGAAGCGCCGCGTGACCGAGCGCCGCGATCAACGCGGGGTTGTGCGGAAACAACGCGAATACCAGCGGTGCAGCCAGCGCCGCGAACACCGCGCCGCCGGTCAGCACCACGATGAACACCACGATCGCGCGCCGCGCGATGCGGCCCGATGCCGCCGCGTCGGTGGCGGTATTCACGCCCACCACCACCAGCGCCAGCACCAGCGGTACCACGGTCATCTGCAGCGCGTTCAACCACAGCTTGCCGATCGGCTGCGCCACGTTGGCGACCTGCAGCGCCAGGGCCGGATTCCAGCCGACCAGCAGCAGCCCGATCAAAGCACCGGCGGCGAGGCCGGTGAGTACGCGTGCGGTCGCACTCACGGCGTGTCACCCGTCGCGGCGATCGCCGGCAACTGCCAGTCCGCGCGCAGCCGCTCGTATTCGTGCTGCGGCAGCAGGATGAAGATCGGCTGGTCTTCCGGCCGCAGCCAGGCCAGCAGCGACTGCATCACCGGCGGCGTCATCGCGGTGCAGCCGGCGGTCGAATCCGTCGGCGACGCCCACAGATGCGCGAAGATGCAACTGCCTGCCAGCGGCTTGGCCTGCGGATTCTGTTCGATCACGAAACCCATGCGATAGCGCTGGTCGCCGTTGACGTGCAGGTCGCGCCGCATCGGTTCGGTGGAACCTTTCACCGCGTCGGCACCGACCACGTTCGCGTCGACGATGCGGTTGTAGTGCGCCGCACCGCTGACGTCGACGCAGTACTCGGTGGCGTTGAGCGCGAGATACGGCATCGCCGTGTCGACATGACTGGCGTAACCGAAGGTGTCGCCGATGCGGAACACGCCGGCCGGGCTGCGGTTGTCGCCTTCGCGCTTGACCGGTCCGCCGGTTTGCGGCGCATTCAAGCCCAGCCCCCAACCGGCACCCGTCTTGCCGATGGTCACCGGTGCCGCCACGCCGGCCGCGACCCAGCCATGCGCGCCGCGCGTATACGTGCGCAGCATGCCGTGATCGGTGTTCCAGTCGGCAATGGTGACCAGCACCAGTTGACGCGAAGACTGCCATGGGCTGGTCTCGCTCGCCTTCAGATCGCGCCCGGCACATCCGGCCAGGGTCGCCAGCGCCAGCAAGAGACACACGGCGCACGAACGGGAATAACGTCGGAAAACCATGCGTATCTGCCTGCAGAGTCGGGTTACGGTTCCAGCATCAGCTGGATGCGGTCGAGATTGGCCAGCAGCTGCGCGTGGCGGTCGTCATGCCCTTCGCACAGCAGCACGAACACGCCATCGAGCAGATGCTGCAAGGCCGATTGGTACAGCAGCGGCTGGATGTACGGCTGCTCGTCATGCGCCGACACCACCAGCGCGATGTCGGCCAGCGTGCGCAGCGGGTTGGCGGTATGCCGCGTCACCGTGATCACCTGGCCGCGGCGCTCGCGGAAGTAGCGGCTGATCTTGCACAGCGCCGGATGGTTGCCGTGCTCGGAGAACACCAGCAACACATCGCCGGGACTGGCGGCTGAGACATTCGCGGTCATCCGCGCGGTGTCGAAGTTGTGCACGGTGAGGATGCCCAGCAACGACAGCTTCAGCGCGAAGCCGCGCGCGTAGATGTCGTCCTCGCCCAGGCCAAGGATGAAGACCTTGCCGTTCTTGCCAGCCTGACCGATCGCGGCGGCCACCGCCTGGATCGTCTCCGGCGGATTGATCAGCCGGGTTGCCTCCTCGGCCTCGGACTTGCGCCGCCACAGGTTGCCGGCAGGCGACGTATCGGGCGCGCCGGCACGCGCAGTGGTCTGCTGCGGCGTGTCGCCGTTGTCGGCACGGGCAATCGCCTCGCCGACCGAATACTTGAGGTCAGGGTAGCCCTTGAAGCCCAGCTTCTGGGTGAACTTCACCACGCTGGACTGGCTGATCCCCAGCGCATTGGCCAACTGCTGCGAGGAGTAGTCGCGCAGCAGCTGTGCGTTCTCCAGGATGAAGTCGGCAATGCGCCGCTCCACCGCCGACATCTGGTCGCGCTCCGAACGGATTTTGACCAGGGGGGACATCAGGATTCGATCCTTTCCAGCCCACGGATTTCGCGGATGCCCAGGCCGGGCGCATCCGTCACCGAGATTTCCGATTCGTTGAAGATTACCCCACCATCGACCGGATTGAACTGGCACAGCGAAGGGCCATCCAGATCGATCTTGGTGATCACGCTCGACTTGGCCACCGCCACGTGGACCGCTGCGGCCACGCTGATGCTGGTCTCCAGCATGCAGCCGATCATGCACTCGATGCCGTGCATCGCCGCGATGTCGGCGATGCGGATCGCGTTGGAGATGCCACCGGTCTTCATCAGCTTGATGTTGATGATGTCGGCCGCGCGCAGGCGAATCAGCTCGATCACCTCCATCGGGCCGAACACGCTCTCGTCGGCCATCACCGGCGTATGCACGCGCTCGGTGACGTAACGCATGCCGGCCAGGTCGCGCGCCTTCACCGGCTGCTCGATCAGCTCGAGCTTGATGCCGGCGTCCTCCAGCGTCTGCAGCGCGTATACCGCCTGCTTCGCGGTCCAGCCCTGGTTCGCATCCAGCCGCAGCAGTGCGCGTCCTTCCACCGCCGCGTAGATCGCCTTGACCCGCTCGATGTCGACACCGATGTCCTTGCCGACCTTGATCTTCAGCGATTCGAAGCCGCGCTCCACTGCGGAGACCGAGTCGGCCACCATCTTGTCGATGTAGTCGACGCTGATGGTGATGTCGGTGGTGATCACCGGGTCGCCGCCGCCGAGCAGCTTGTACAGCGGCGCGTTGTAGAGCTGGCCCCACAGGTCGTAGATCGCGATCTCCACCGCCGCCTTGGCGCTGGTGTTCTTCTCCATCGCGCTCTGGATCAACTGGGTGAGATGATTGAGCTCGGCGATCTCCTGGCCGATCAGCCGCGGCGAAATGTAGTGGCGGATCGCGGCGATGATCGAGCCGTGGGTGTCGCCGGTGATCACCGCGGTCGCCGGCGCCTCGCCGTAACCGATATGGCCGGTATCGGTGTGCACCATCACGACGATGTCCTCGACCGTGTTGACCGTGCGCAGCGCCGTCTTGAACGGCGTCTTCAGCGGCACCCGCAGCATGCCGAACTGGATGTCGGTGATTTTCATGGCAAAGCCTTCATGGAATCCGTGTCCTTGTTTTCTTCTTGATGCAGGCGGCGACAGCTTCAGCGACGAATCCGCACGATGCTGGTCATGCGGTCGACAAAAGTCTGCTGATCGTTGAACAGCATCGGCAACAATGGCGTCACCGATACTGCATTGAGCTTGATCTGCGCGATGCTGCCGTCGGCCCTGCGATAGCTCATGCCGCCGACGTCGTGAATCACATAAGGCTGGCCATCACGCTGGCCGATCACCAGCATCACGTGACCGGGGATGTAGACCAGGTCGCCGACCTGCAATGCATGCGCCGCCTTGATCCGCGCCTCGCGGCTGTCCTTGTCGGTGAACAGGCGATGCTCCAGCGCCGGACTGATCGACTGCTTGCTGGTGTCGCGCGGCATCTGCACGCCCATGCTGCGATACACATCGGAGACGAAACCGCTGCAGTCGCGCCCGTCGTACGCGTGGCCCCAGCCGTAGCGTTCGCCGAGGAACTTGAACGCCTGGCCGATGATGTTGGCCGGCGTCAGCGGCAGGTAGTCGCTCGCCGTATCGGTGTTCTTCTGCAGCAGCGCCGGGGTGAACCGCAGCTTGCCGTCGGCGTCGCGCAGCGGCAGCTGCAACGTGTAAGCCGCATACGGCGTCTGTCCGTTGACCGGCTGATCTGCCGGCAGATCGGTCTGCAACGGCACGCGCGTGCTCATGTCGAGCTGCAGTTGCGAGACATCCGGCACCTCGCGCGTGAACACGGTGTGCTCGGTGGCGCCGGTGATCACCCGATACGGCGTCTTGTCGGCATAGCCGAAAACCTGCGCGGCGCTGCCTTCGGCCACGTTCTCCTTCTCGGTCCACGCGGCATAGCGCGGGCTCACCACGAACAGCCAATGACCGTCGCGGCTGGCATGCGCGATCACCACCGGCACACCGGGAAACTCGGCGGTCTCCTGGAAGCGGTCGATGTCGGTGTCGCCCTTCGAACTGAACACGCGAAGGTTGCCGGGAAAAGCGCGAAACGAAGCGCGCTGCACCAACAGGCCGTAACGCGTGTCCTGCTGCGCCGGAATGTCGGACAGCGCGAGATTGTCGATCAGCGCATCCAGCGTGGCGGCGGCCACCGGCTGGCCGTCGACGTCATACAGCTGCCGCGTGGGCCGCTCCGACAGCGCGTTGATCCAGCCGGCCACCTGCTCGCGCGTCAGCGTCTTCGGCAACGCGCGCAGATCGTGCATCGACGGATCGGTTTTCAGCAGCGCCGTGTTCTCTGCCTCGATCTGCGCGCGGGTGCGGATCACCCGATCCGGCTGCTGCTGCAGGCCGATCCAGTACGCCGGCGTTAGCTGCGCATCGCCTACACCCATCACCCCCGATGGCGGGATCGCGCTGGTGGCGACATTGTCCCGCGCGTGCAGCGGCACCACGGCAAGGCCGAGCACGAACAGCGTGGCGAGAGGGAGAGGAAGTCGCATGCTCGTGCTCCTGAAAAAAGGATCCGCTCATGGACCGGCCAGCGTCGACATCACGGTCGCCACCAGCAGGCCGAAACCGGTACCGAGAATGTAACCGAGCAGTGCCAGCAACACGCCCACCGGGACCAAGGCGCGCGAGTAGCTCGCCGCCAGCACCGGCGTGGCCGCCACGCCGCCGACCAGCGCCAGCGAGGAAATGCCGCACAGATATAGATCGAAACGGAACAGCTTGGCGAAGCCGATCAGCAGCACCGCGTGGATCGCGATGATGGTGGCGCCGCACAGCAGATACAGTGGCGCCGCGGCGATCCCGGCGAAGTTGCTTTGCGAAGCGAGCACCGCCACCACGCTGATCAGCATCGCGCTGGAAATGGTGCCGGCACCGGGGAATCGCGCCAGCGGCGTATGCGCCACCACCAGCCCCGCCGCGGTTGCCAGCAGGATCGTCCAGGTGGTGCCGCTGACCATGCTCGACACTGGCAGCCATCCCGACAGCCAACCCGACAACGCCGCCACCGCCAGCGCCATGCCCAGCCACAGCAGCACGCTGTCGTACGTGGTCGGGCCGCTCACCGGCGTCTCGGCCACTTCCATGTCGCCGCTGGATCTGGCTTTCGTCCAGCGATTGAACCCCGCCGCGAGCCGCGCCACCGAGAACAGCACCACCACCCACATCGAGTAGCACAGCGCATCGGTGAGCAGCGACATCGCCAGATAATGGTCGGACATGCCGATCGCCTGCTTCACCGCGATCATGTTGGCGGTGCCGCCCATCCAGCTGCCCGACAGTGCGGCCAGCGGTTGCCACGCATCGTCCGGCAGCCAGCGGTGATAGAGCAGAAAGGTGGCGATGAAAGCGACGAACAAGGCGATGGTCGCGCACACAAACACCGCCAGCACGCGCGGCCCCAATCGCCAGATCGCGCGCAGGTCGCAGTTGATCATCAGCAGGAACAGCAGCGCCGGCACCATGTGCGTGGTGAGCATCGACTGCGCGGCGCGGATTTCGTCGTTGACTCGCCACAGACCCGACACCGCCAGTGCGGTGACGAACAGATAGGTGAGCACGATCGGCGGCAGCACATTGAAAATCCGCCAGTTGAACCGGCGCTCCACCGCGGGAAACAGCCCGGCGGCCAACAACATCACCGCCAGATAGGGCCAGACCGTGTGGATCATTGCATCCCCTCAGTGGGTAATTCGGGTGGTTCACGGGCGGGCGCAAACCCGCTGGGTTCCGTCATTCAGGAATAGCTGATTCTTTATCAGTTGAATTGAAGCATAAATTATTGACCAGCATTTGCAAGCATGTTACACAGCGGTTTCAGGGGATTCGATGCGGGGATGCTGGTCGATGGATACGTTGTTACCTGTCGCACTGAAAATACGCCGCCGCAAACGCGGCTTGCACGCCGTCGTGGTCGTGCTCGCCCTGCTGCTGGCCGCCCCGCTGGCGATTGCCCGCACCGCCGGCAACTCACCTCTCGCCCCCATCATCACCCAGATCGACGCCGGCCACTTCCGCGCGGCCGACGCGGCGATCACCGCCGCACTGGCGCAACCGGGCCTGTCCGCCGAGACCCGAACCGAACTCGCGTTCCAGCGCGAGCGCATGCGCCGCATCCTGCTCGACTTCACGCTCAGCGCCGACGACGTCAAGGCGCGCGTGCGCAAGGAAATTCCCGATCTGAGCGATGCCGAGTTCGCGAAGTGGAACGCGGCCGGACTGTTCGAACATCAGGTGATCGACGGCCGGACGCTCTACTTCAAGCGCTCGCCCGGCAACCTGTTCCGCCTCAGCCCGGAAGCGGTGGCACGGCGCGCGGTGCAGACGCCGATCACCGATGGCCCGATGGAATCGTTGAACGACCATCAGCGCGCGATCTACCACGCGGCACTGACCGAACATCGCAGCAGCGTACTGCCGCAGCGCGTGCGCATGACCCAGACGCTCACTGTCAACGCCGATGCGGTGCCCGCCGGCGAAACCGTGCGTGCGTGGATTCCGTATCCGCAGGCGGTGCCGGGGCAGCAGGAAGACATCCGCTACATCGGCAGCGTGCCGACGCAACACCAGATCGCACCGGTATCGACCATGCAGCGCACCGTCTATCTGGAAATGCCCGCGGTAGCCGGCCAGAAGACGGTGTTCTCGGTCACCTACGAGCTGACCCTGCTGGCGCAATACCACGCGATCGATCCGGACAAGGTCACGGCGGAGAACATCACACCGGAACTGGCGCCGTTCGTGGCCGAACGCGCACCGCACATCGTATTCACCGATGCGATGCGCGCGTTCTCGCGCAAGATCGTCGGCGACGAGAAGAACCCCTACCGCATCGCGCAGAAACTGTTCGCCGCGGTCGACCAGATTCCGTGGGCCGGTGCACGCGAGTACTCGACGATCTCCAACATCAGCGACTACGCATTGCACGCCGGTCACGCGGACTGCGGCCAGCAGACCTTGCTGCTGATGACCCTGCTGCGGCTCAACGGCATCCCCACCCGCTGGCAGTCGGGCATGGTGTTCTCCGACGACGGCACCGACTACAGCAACATCCACGACTGGGGCTATCTGTACCTGGCGCCGTACGGCTGGGTGCCGATGGACGTCACCACCGGTCGGCTGCATCCGGCGCCGCCGGACGACAAGGCGCTGGAATGGTTCTACCTCGGCGGCCTGGACAACTATCGCATCGCCTTCAACAACGACTTCGGGCGTCACTTCGTGCCGCCCAAGCAGCAGTTCCGTTCCGACGACGTGGATTCACAGCGCGGCGAGGCCGAGTGGAAAGGCGGCGACCTCTACTTCGACCAGACCGACTACGACTTCAAGTGGCAGATCCTGCCAACGGCGCAGGGACGCAACAACAAGTAATCAGCAGCATTCATAAACATGGCATCGACGGCGTCGATGAGGGGAGATCGGGGAATGAGCAACACTCGGACATTGCGCAGGACGGTACTTTGCATGGCACTGGGCCTCGGCCTTGCATCGCTGGCGGTACCGGCGGCATTTGCGGGCAACAACGATGGCTCGGTAGCAGGTCACACGCAGGCCAATGCAGTCGTCACGGTCACCAGCCCATCCACCGGCCTGACCCGCACCATCACCGCGGACGGCAAGGGCAATTACCGCTTTCCGTTCCTGCCGATCGGCGACTATGTGGTCACCGTGAACAGCGGCGGCAACGCTGTCGGTCAACCGCGCAATGTCACCGTGACACTGGGCAATGCCACCACGGTCGACATAGGCTCGAACGCGACCGCCACCGAATTCTCGTCGATCAACGTCACCAGCAATGCGCTGCCGGTCATCGATGTGACCTCCACCGAATCCGCCACCAACATCTCCCGCGAAACGCTGAAGCGCCTCCCGGTTGAGCAGAGCGTGGCCTCGGTGGCACTGCTGGCTCCCGGCGTGGTCAAGGGCAATGCGGGTATCGGCGGCATCTCGTTCGGCGGCTCGTCGATCGCCGAGAACGCCTTCTATGTCAACGGACTCAACGTCACGGATTTCTACAATCGCAACGGCTTCTCCGAAGCGCCGTTCGATTTCTACCAGGAATTCCAGGTCAAGACCGG
>DAHUXL010000015.1 GCA_027307195.1 Rhodanobacter sp.
GGTGAGCGACGCTGGCTCAGCGGTCTGCGTGAGCTGGCGCAAGTACACATCGGTGACTTCCGGCTGACCTGCAACCAGAACGTGATCGTGGCGAACGTCGCCGCACCCGAGCGCGCCCGCATCGACGCCATCGTTCGCGAGTACGGTCTGGACGTTTACGAGAAACAGCGCGGCATCCGCCGCCACGCCATCGCCTGCGTCGCGTTGCCGACCTGCGGCCTGGCGATGGCCGAGAGCGAGCGCTACCTGCCGGCGTTGCTGCCGAAGCTGGAGGTGCTTCTCGATCGCCACGGACTGGCCGATGCACCGATCCTGTTGCGCCTGTCCGGTTGCCCCAACGGTTGCTCGCGGCCGTACCTGGGCGAGATCGCGCTGGTCGGGCGCGGGCCGGGTCGTTACGACCTGCGCCTCGGCGCCGATTTCATCGGCCAGCGGTTGAACCAGATGCATCGCGAGAATGTGGATGAGGCAGCCATCCTTGAAGCACTCGATCCGCTGTTCGCTCGTTACGCGGCCGAGCGGGGTGAGGGCGAAGGCTTCGGCGACTTTCTGCTGCGAATCGGCATCCTCACGCCGATCCCATCGCGACGCATTCCAGTGGAGCTGGTCGCATGAGCACCACGCTGCTCGAGCAGGCACTGCACGAGTCGCAGGCGCTGGCTGAGTTGAATATCGAGTTGGCCCGGCTCACAGCCGAGCGGCGCGTGGGCTGGGCGCTGGAGTACATTCCCGGCGAACACGTGCTGTCGTCCAGCTTCGGTGCGCAGGCAGCGGTGTCGCTGCATCTGGTGACGCGGCAGCAGCCGGATATGCCGGTGGTGCTGATCGACACGGGTTATCTGTTTCCGGAGACCTATCGCTTCGTCGACGAGCTGAGCGAACGGCTCGCCCTGAACCTCAAGGTCTACCGCCCGCTCATCGGCATCAGCTGGATGGAAGCCCGTCACGGCCGGCTGTGGGAACAGGGCATCGAGGGGCTGGACCGCTACAACCACATCCGCAAGGTCGAGCCGATGCAGCGCGCCTTGCGCGAACTCGACGCCGTCGGCTGGTTCGCCGGTTTGCGCCGGAGCCAGGCGCGCAGTCGCGCCGGGATCGACTTCGTCGAACGCAGAAACGGCCGCTGGAAATTCCACCCGCTGGCCGACTGGAGCGATCGCGACGTCGGCCGTTACCTCACGCGTCATGGCCTGCCGTACCACCCGCTGTGGCAACAGGGCTACGTATCGATCGGCGACACCCACACCAGCCATCGCTGGGAGCCGGGCATGGACGCCGAGGACACCCGCTTCTTCGGACTCAAACGCGAATGCGGACTGCACAGCATCGCGTAAACCACCCGCCATCGCGCCGCGGCGGCCTTCATACCCCGACTGGAATCTCGCCACCATGAGTCACACCGCGCTTGCCCCGATCCCCGGGCTTGTTCCCGACGAAACCCTGATCGCCCCGCATGGTGGCGTGCTGAAAGAACTCTACCTGCCGCATACGGAAGCCGAGGCGCTGAAGCAGCACAGCGCCCGGTTGCCCGGGGTGGATCTCAATACGCGCCAGCTGTGCGATCTGGAGCTGTTGCTGAGCGGCGCGTTCTCGCCGCTGGAAGGTTTCCTTGGCCGCCGCGACTACGACCGCGTGGTGGAAGAGCTGCGCCTCGCCGATGGCACGCTGTGGCCGATCCCGATCACCCTGGACGTCGACGAGGCGTTCGCCGCGCAGCTGTCCACCGGCAGCGAGGTCGCGCTGCGCGACAGCCAGGGCGTGCCGATGGCGGTACTCGAAGTGCACGATGTCTACTGGCCCGATCGCCTGCACGAGGCGAAACGCGTATTCGGCACGACCGACCGCCTGCATCCCGGCGTGGCCGAGTTGCTCGACCGCACCAAGCCGGTGGCACTGGGCGGCCGCGTGCGCGGCATCCAGCAGCCCGCGCACTACGACTTTGGCGAGCTGCGCGACACGCCGCGCAGCCTGCGCGACTGGTTCGCGGCGAACGGCTGGAACCGCATCGTGGCGTTCCAGACGCGCAATCCGATGCATCGCGCGCACCGCGAACTGACCCAGCGTGCCGCACAGCAGGTGGGTGCGAAGCTGCTGATCCAGCCGTCGGTGGGCCGCACCAAGCCGGGCGACGTCGACCACTACACCCGTGTGCGCTGCATCCGCGCGCTGCTGCCGCACTATCCGGCCGACAGCGTGAAGCTGTCGCTGCTGCCGCTGGCGATGCGCATGGGCGGCCCGCGCGAGGCGCTGTGGCACGCGATCATCCGCAAGAATTACGGCGCCAGCCATTTCATCGTGGGTCGCGACCATGCCGGTCCCGGCAAGGATTCGAACGGCCAGCCGTTCTACAGGCCGTTCGATGCGCAGACGCTGCTGGAGCAGCATCAGGAGGAGCTCGGCATCCAGATCGTGCCATTTCCGGCAATGGTCTACGCGGCCAATCGCGACAGCTACCTGCCATCGACCGAGGTCGCGCCCGACGACGAAGTGCGCGACATCTCCGGCACGCAGTTGCGCAAGCATCTGCATGAGGGCAGCGAGATCCCGGCCTGGTTCAGCTTCCCCGATGTGGTGAAGATTCTGCGCGAGCGCCATCCGGTGCATGCGCCGCGCGGCTTCGCGCTGTTCTTCACCGGCCTGTCCGGCGCCGGCAAGTCGACCATCGCGCAGGCGGTGATCGCGCAGCTGCTGGAGCACACCAGCCGGCCGGTGACCGTGCTGGACGGCGACGAGGTACGCAAGCATCTGTCGCGCGGGCTGGGCTTCTCGCGCGAGGATCGCGCCGCCAATGTCATTCGCATCGGCTATGTCGCCAGCGAGATCGTTCGCCACGGCGGCATCGCGGTATGCGCGCCGATCGCCCCGTATGCCGATGCTCGCGCGGAATCCCGCGCGCTGGTCGAGGCCCATGGCGACTTCGTCGAGATCCATGTCGCCACCACGCTGGAGATATGCGAGGCCCGCGACCGCAAGGGGCTCTACGCACAGGCGCGCGCCGGCAAGATCACCCAGTTCACCGGCATCAGCGATCCCTACGAAGCACCCGAACAGCCGGAGCTGCGCATCGATGGCAACGCCGCCGAGCCGGCCGCGCTGGCGCGGCAAGTGCTTCAGCTTTTGCGCAACAAGGGATTGATCGAGGGTTGAGCATCGAGGCGTCGCCGGGACGTCTAAAGCTCCCGGCGACGTCATTTCCACGAGGTGCTTTCAACAGCAAAGCTGGTCAAGCGGAAATCCCCCTACCGTCATTCCGGCGCAAACTGGAGGAGCTTCACAACAGCGAAGCTGGCAATCGCTCTTCAACAGTCAATGCGATTCCGGCCTGCGCCGGAATGACGGTGAGGGGGTGTACGAATGCGGTGAGGTGCTCAAGCCGCGTCGGGCAGCGAAACCGTCGGCCGTTCCCGCCAGTGCGGCACGGCCGACCATTCGGCGGGCATCGTGTCGGCGGCCATGGCGCGCACCACGTCGCGACGATCCAGATGCGGAGCGAACTGGGCAATGAACTCCAGCACGTACTCGCGCAACACGCTTTCCCGGCGCAGCACGATCCAAGTCGTGCACTGCGGAAACAGGTGGTCGGCCGGCAGCGTTTCCAGGTCGGTGTCGCTGTCCAGCATGGCCATTTCGGCCAGTACGCCGATGCCCAGACCGGCGCGCACGTAGGTCTTGATCAGGTCGGCATCGCCGGCGGTCATCGCGATGTGCGGTCGCAGGTCGACGGCATCGAACGCCCGGCGCAGCGACGAGTCGGCCTTCAGCGAGGATTCGTAGCTGACCAGCGGCAGCGCCGCCAATTCATCGAGCGACGGCGGCTGCCCGCCGCTCGTCAGCGGGTGGCCTTGTGGTGCCACGATCACCCGATGCCAGCGGTAAGCCGGCAGCGCGATGCCGATGTTCGGTGGGGCGCCGGCGCTGCTGATCACCGCAAGATCGACGCGACCGGCTTCCAGCTGCGCCAGCACTTCCGCATCGCGGCTCGGTTGCAGATGCACGCTGACTTGCGGATAGCGCAGGCTCAGCGCGCCGATGGCGGCGGGCAGGGCGAAGCGGGCCTGGGTATGCGTGGTGGCAATGCGCAACTCGCCGCGCGCCTCGTTGCGCAGGTTCGCGGCGATCGAACGGATGTTGGCGGCCTCGGCGAGGATCGTGCGGGCGCGTTCGAGTACGTGCCGGCCGGCGTGGGTTACCGCGTCGAGGCTCTTGCCCTTGCGTACGAACAGCTGGAAGCCCAGCTCGTCCTCAAGCTGCCTGAGCTGCTTGCTCAGGCCGGGCTGGGTGGCGTGGACGCGTTCGGCGGCCAGCGTGATGTTGAGGCCGGAGTCGGCGATGGCAATGAGATAGCGCAACTGGATCAGCGTCATGGCGATGGGCTCGTGAGCGGTCGGGATCGTTGGATTGAGGCGCGAACGGAGCACGGTTACATCGCATGGAATGAACCGGAATCATGTCTTGCGCATGCATGTGGACGGCCGAAATGCCGCCGCCTGGAGTCTTGTTGCTGTGGATGTCGTCGTTCATGATCAGACGTCTATACGTCTATTTGATCGCAAGGTCAAGGCTTGTGTGGCCTGGGTCGGGTCATAACGCGATGGCATATGCGTGCCTGCGCAAATCATTTGCCGGGGTGGAATGCGTTGCGTAGCGTGGCTTCGTCGCCACTGCATGTGAATCCAGGCCTGCCCGAATGAAGCTCTATCCGCTGTTCGCCGATCTGTCCCGCCGCGCCGTACTGGTCGTGGGCGGCGGGCCGGTGGCCGAGCGCAAGATCGCTGCCTTGCTCGGCGCGCAGGCGCAGGTCACGGTGAACGCGCCCACGCTGACGCCACAGCTGCAGCGCTGGGTAACGGCGGGGCGCATCGCCCATCGTCGCGATGCGTTCCAGGAAAGCTGGCTGGACCGGGTCTGGCTGGTGGTGGCGGCCACCTCTGATGTGGAATTGAACCGGCTGGTCGCGACTTTCGCCGGGTTGCGACGGATCTTCGTCAACGTGGTCGACGATGCGGCGCTGTCGAGCTTCCACGTGCCGGCGGTGGTGGACCGGGCGCCACTGACCATCGCGATCTCCAGCGGTGGCGAGGCGCCGATGCTGGCGCGGCTGCTGCGCGAGCGACTGGAGACGCTGCTCGATCATTCGCTGGGTGCGCTGGCCACGCTGGCGGCGCGCCTGCGCAAGCGCATCCGCGTGCGGCATCCGGACATGGCGGCACGCCGGCGTTTCTACGAAAGCCTGTTCGCCGGCCCGGTCGCCGCCCTGCTGCGTCAGGGCCGGCCGGAAGCGGCGCGGCAGGCGGCAGAACAGGCGCTGGCATCGTCATCGGTCGCATCGGCCGGTTCGGTCGTGCTGGTGGGCGCCGGCCCCGGCGATCCGGGCCTGCTTACCTTGCGTGCCTTGCGTGCGCTGAACGAGGCCGACGTGATCCTGCACGACCGGCTGGTCAGTGCCGAGGTGCTGGATCTGGCGCGGCGCGACGCCGAGCGCATCGAGGTCGGCAAGCAGGCGGGCAACCATCACACCACCCAGGACGGCATCCATGCCTTGCTGCTTGAGCATGCAAGGGCTGGGCGGCGGGTGGTGCGGCTGAAAGGCGGCGATCCGTTCGTGTTCGGTCGCGGTGGCGAGGAGCTCGAGTTTCTGCGCGATCACGGGATTCCGTACGAGGTGGTGCCCGGCATCACCGCCGCGGTGGCCTGTGCGGCCCACGCCGGCGTGCCGCTGACCCATCGCGATCACGCGCAATCGGTGCGTTTCGTCACCGCGCACTGCCAGTCCTCCCGCGACACCCTGGACTGGACCGCGCTGGCGCAGGAGCGGCAGACGCTGGCGGTGTACATGGGCGTGGCCGAACTGGGCGGGCTGCAGGCGCGGCTGGTCGAACACGGTCGTGCGCCATCGACCCCGTTTGCGCTGATCGAGAACGGCTCGCGCCCGGAGCAGCGAGTGATCACCGGCACCCTGTCCAATCTGGCCGAGCGGGCAGCGTTCCATGCAGTACGCTCGCCGGCCTTGCTGATCCTGGGCGAAGTCGCGGCGCTGGCGACCTCGCTGGCCTGGTTCGGACAGCCGCTGGGGGCCACGGTGCACGAGCTCCCTGTCCCGAATGTGGTGCGGCCAGTCCGCGCCGACGTACTGGCGGCGGTCCACCGCGCCTGACGAAAATATTTACTTGCGCGGGAGCATGATCGCGCGACGATTTCCCAGTCTGCCGGAGCACTCACATGATTTACGACAGCATCCTCGACACCATCGGCAATACACCGATCGTCAAACTGCACCGCCTTGCGCCGAAACACGTCGAACTCTACGTGAAGGTGGAGGCGTTCAATCCGGCCGGCTCGGTGAAGGACCGGCTCGCGCTGGCGATCATCCTCGACGCCGAACAGCGCGGTACGCTGAAACCCGGCCAGACCGTGATCGAGGCGACCTCCGGCAACACTGGCGTGGCACTGGCCGCGATCTGCGCGGCACGCGGCTATCCGTTCGTGGCCGTGATGTCGGATACATTCTCGATCGAGCGGCGCAAGCTCATCCGCGCCTACGGCGGCAAGGTCGTGCTGACGCCCGGCGCCGCACGCGGCACCGGCATGGTGGCGAAGGCGGTCGAACTGGCCCAGAAACATGGCTGGTTCTTCACCAACCAGTTCGAGAACCCCGCCAACCCGGCCTATCACCGGCAGACCACGGCGCCGGAGATTCTGCGCGACTTCGCCGGCCGCCGGCTGGACTATTTCGTCACCGGCTGGGGCACCGGCGGCACGCTCACCGGTGTGGGCGAGGTGCTCAAGGTGGCGCGTCCCGAAGTGAAGATCATTGCCAGCGAGCCCGCCGGTGCAGCGCTGTTGTCCGGCAAGGAATGGCAACCGCACAAGATCCAGGGCTGGACGCCGGACTTCGTGCCGGGCGTGCTCAATCGCAAGGTGGTCGACCAGCTCGTGCCGATCGACGACGTGCTGGCCCGCGACACCTCGCGCCAGCTGGCGCAGCAGGAAGGCATCTTCACTGGCATCTCCTCCGGCGCCACGCTGGCCGCCGCGTTGCAGGTCGCCGCGGAGGCGCCCGAAGGCTCGGTGCTGCTGGCGATGCTACCGGACACCGGCGAGCGGTATCTGTCGACCTTCCTGTTCGAAGGGGTCAACGAGGGGTCTGACGAAGTCTGAGTGCGGTTACGCGCCGGTCGCCTTGGCTTGCCGGCGACCGCCCGAGATCGTTCCGCGTGCGGCGGCGGGCGCGCGTTTCGACGCCCCCGCTTCCCATTCCGCGATCAGCTTCTGGCCCACGCTGGCCAGCGCCCGGATCGCCGGCAGCAGCTCGCGGCCGAGCGGCGTGAGCGCGTACTCGGCCGACGGCGGCGAGGTGTCGAGCACGCGCCGCGTCACCAGGCCGCGCGATTCCAGCTCGCGCAGCCGCGCGCTCAGCACGCGCGCGGAGATGCGCGGGATGTCGTGGCGCAGTTCGCCGAAGCGGCGTGGCTCGGCGCTCAGATACCACACCACGTTCGGCGCCCACGCGCCGCGAAGCAGCGCCAGACTCTCGGTGAGCGGGCAGGCCGGTGGTGCGGCGACCTTGCTCTTGCGTACGGGCAGGCCCATCGGAATTCCATCGGAGAGTGAGGTAACCGGCGGGATACTACATTTTTCCGCTAACTGATGGTTAGGTGGTATCCACGAGTAACCATGATGGCTAGCATGCCGTCATCGCAGCGATGGTTCTTTCCCACGTCCCCAACACGGAGAAAACGCATGAAGCTTTATTACTCGCCGGGCGCCTGCTCGTTGTCACCGCACATCGTGGCGCTGGAAGCCGGCATCGCGCTGTCGCTGGAAAAGGTCGACGGCAAGGCCAAGCGCACCGAGGGCGGCGCGGATTTCTGGCAGGTCAACCCTAAGGGCTACGTGCCGGCGCTGGCGCTGGACAACGGCGAACTGCTGACTGAAGGCCCGGCGATCGTGCAGTACCTGGCCGACCTCAAGCTCGAAAGCGGCCTGGCGCCCGCCAACGGCACGCTGGCGCGCTACCGCCTGCAGGAAATGCTGGGCTACATCAACTCCGAGATCCACAAGACCTACAGCCCGCTGTTCAAGCCCGACACGCCCGAGGCCACGCACGCCGAGCGCAAGGCATACCTGCTGAAGCGCTACCAGTTCATCGAGGACGTGCTGGCCAAGCAGCCGTACCTGCTCGGCGACCATTTCTCCGTAGCCGATGCCTACCTGTTCACCGTCACCAACTGGGCCAAGCACGTCGACCTGGACCTGTCCGGCTTCCCGGCGTTGCTGGCTTTCCAGAAGCGCGTGGCGGAGCGGCCGGCGGTGCGCGCGGCGATGGAGGCTGAAGGGTTGCTCAAGAAGGCGGCGGCTTGATCAGGGAAATGAAGGGGGCCAACTGGGACGGAGCAAATTGATTGCCTCCGTCCCGTTTGACCTATGCCTTGGCTCCAGCCGTCTTGAACTTTGCGGCAACAGAGCCCGCTTTCGCGAATGCGCCCTTCATGTCGCTTGAGGAGATTGCCAGTGTCGTCTTCAGCTCGGCTACTCCGCCGGAAGCTTTGGCGACAATTGAAGACGTGGCCACGCCTTCATCGGGGCCTTCGGAAACAATGAGGAAATCATAGTCTCCAAAGGTCATGTAGTAAGAAAGCAGCTTGCCCCCTGTCGCTGCGAACAGCTTGGCTACGGCCTCGGCCCTGTCCTCGGGCTTGGCCAGCATTCCTCGAAGGGCTTCCTGGACGAAGCGTCCCTGCGTAATGAAGATAGACATGGCTTTCTTCCTTATCTTGTGAGGGACAACTACCTTTGCATGACGTTCGCATAGTCCTGTTGATCTGCATCAATGACCGGCGGATCGAATGGCACTTTCATGTGGTGCAGTTGATGCCACGTCGACCTTGCGTCGGCCGGGACGTTGAGGGCATCGCAATCGCAGTCGCGATGGAAACGCTCTTCATTCGGGCTCGCCGCGCCGAACCGCCCCCGGTTTCCTCGGCGGCCCCGGCTCTCCGGAGGATGGATCGATGGAAACCCCGAGAAAGAAGCGCCCGACCGGATCCCGGCTCGACCGGCGCTCCGGCCGTCGGGAACCGCGGGGATGGCGGACTCGAAGCCTGGTTATTCGAGGTTCCCCGCGGGATGGTGCTGCGCCGGGCAACCGCGCTCAGATGTCCTTTGCCAGCGCCTCGGCCAGGCCGATGTAGCCGCCTGGCGTCAGTTCCAGCAGGCGCTGCTTCGCGGCGGCTGGCAGGTCGAGGCCGCCGATGAACTCGCGCATCGATTCACGCGTGATGCCATGCCCGCGGGTCAGTGCCTTGAGCTGTTCGTACGGCTCGGGCAGGCCGTAGCGGCGCATCACGGTCTGCACGGCTTCGGCCAGTACTTCCCAGCTGTTGTCGAGGTCGGCGGCGATGCGTTCGGCGTTGACGTTGAGTTTGCCGAGGCCCTTCTTCAGCGATTCCAGCGCGACCAGGGTGTGGCCGAACGCGGTGCCGAGTGCGCGCAGCACGGTGGAGTCGGTGAGGTCGCGCTGCCAGCGGCTGATTGGCAGCTTTTCCGCGAAATGACCAAGCAAGGCATTGGCGAGACCGAAGTTGCCTTCGGCATTCTCGAAGTCAATCGGGTTGACCTTGTGCGGCATGGTCGAGGAACCGACTTCGCCAGCCTTCAGCGTCTGCTTGAAGTAGCCCAGCGAGATGTAGCCCCAGATGTCGCGGGCCAGGTCGATCAGGATGATGTTGGCGCGTCGCACGGCGTCGCAGTATTCGGCGACGCCGTCGTGTGGTTCGATCTGGGTGGTGTAGGCGTTGTAGTCGAGCCCGAGGCTTTCCACGAAGCGCTGCGAGAACGCGCGCCAGTCCACTTCCGGATAGGTGATGACATGCGCGTTGTAGTTGCCGACGGCGCCGTTGATCTTGCCGGAAATTTCCACCGCGGCAAGCTGCTCACGCTGGCGTTGCAAGCGCGCCACCACGTTGGCGACTTCCTTGCCCAGCGTGCTGGGTGAGGCGGTCTGGCCGTGCGTGCGGGAGAGCAGCGGCAGCGCGGCGTTGGCGTGCGCCAGTTCGCGCAACTGGGCCATCACCGCGTCGAACTGCGGCAGCAGGACGTGTTTGCGGGCGTCGCGCAGCATCAGTGCGTAGGACAGGTTGTTGATGTCCTCGCTGGTGCAGGCGAAGTGCACGAATTCTTTGGCCTGGGCCAGGCTGGCGTCGGCACCGATCTTTTCCTTGATGAAATACTCGACCGCCTTCACGTCGTGGTTCGTGGTCGCCTCGATCGCCTTGATCCGCTCGCCATCGGCCACGCTGAAGTTGTCCGCGATGGCCTTCAGCGTATTGACCTGGCCCGCGCTGAATGTGTGAAGCTCGGCGATCTTCGGATCGGCGGCCAGCGCCAGCAGCCACTCGATTTCCACGTGCACGCGGCGGTGCATCAGGCCGTACTCGCTGAAGATCGGGCGCAGCGCTTCGACCTTGCCGGCATAGCGGCCGTCCAGTGGTGACAGGGCGGTCAGGGAGTGAGAGGACATCGGGGCATTCCGGCGGGTGAAACGCCTATTTTACATTGACAGCGCGACCGTGCTTGGCGGCTTATAGTGATGAGGCACAGCTTTTTCTCCGTTCAGCCTGAGCGTAGCCGCAGAGCGGCGAAGTCGAAGGGTTATCGGAGCGGCTTCGACTTCGCGCCGTCGGCGCTACGCTCAGCCCGAACGGCTAAAAAAAACGAGGCGCTGCCTCACTCTCAATACGAGAAGGATTTGCCATGAGTGGTTTTCGTATCGAACACGACAGCATGGGCGAGTTGAAAGTCCCCGCCGACGCGCTGTACGGCGCGCAGACCCAGCGCGCGATCGACAACTTCCCGATCTCCGGCTTGCACCTGCCGCGCCCGTTCATCCGCGCGCTGGGGCTGATCAAGGCCGCGACGGCCGAGGTCAATCTGTCGATGGGCCACTTGAAGAAGAACCAGGCCGCGGCGATCCGCAAGGCGGCGCTTGCGGTGGCAGATGGCCAGTACGACGCGCAGTTCCCGATCGACATCTTCCAGACCGGCTCGGGCACCAGCACCAACATGAATGCAAACGAGGTGATCGCGCACCTCGCTGTGAAGAGCGGCACCAAGGTGCATCCGAACGACCACGTCAACTACGGGCAAAGCTCGAACGACGTGATTCCCACCGCGATCCACGTCAGCGCCACGCTCACGAGCAGCGAGCAGTTGCTGCCGGCGTTGAAGCATCTGAAGAAGACCATCGACAGGCGCGCCCGCGAGTTGCAGAACACGCCCAAGACCGGCCGCACCCACCTGATGGACGCGATGCCGATCACGTTCGGGCAGGAGTTGTCCGGCTGGGCGGCACAGATCGGCTCGGCGATCGAGCGTATCGAGGATGCGCTGAAGCGCATGCGCCGGCTGCCACAGGGCGGCACGGCCGTCGGCACCGGCATCAATGCCGATCCGAAGTTCGGTCCGGCCGTGGCGCTGCAACTGAAGAGGCTCACCGGCGTGAAGTTCGAGTCGGCGGAAAATTATTTTGAGGGCATGGCGTCGCAGGATGCGGCGGTGGAATTGTCCGGCCAGCTGAAAACGCTGGCAGTGGCGTTGATGAAGATCGCCAACGACCTGCGCTGGATGAATTCCGGCCCGCTGGCCGGTCTGGGCGAGATCGAACTGCCAGCGCTGCAGCCGGGTTCGTCGATCATGCCGGGCAAGGTCAATCCGGTGATTCCCGAGGCGACTGCGATGGTCGCCGCGCAGGTGATTGGCAACGATGCCTCGATCACTATTGCCGGCCAGTCCGGCAATTTCCAGCTCAACGTGATGCTGCCGCTGATCGCGCACAACCTGCTGCAGTCGATTGGGATCCTGGCCAATGTCTCGCGCCTGCTGGCTGACAAATCCATCGCCGGATTCAGGGTCAACACCGCGCGGGTGAATCAGGCGCTGGCGATGAACCCGATCCTGGTCACCGCGCTGAATCCGGTGATTGGTTACGAGAAGGGCGCGGCTACCGCCAAGCAGGCTTACAAGGAACATCGCCCGATCATGGACGTGGCGCTGGAAACCACAGGGCTGTCGAAGGATGAACTGAAGAAGCTGCTCGATCCGCTGACGCTGACCCGGGGCGGCATTCACGGCGAGGGCGGTGGCGGCTGAATTCGCTTCCTTCCTTGCGAAGCTGAGGCACGCTACTGCACCCAAAGCCCTCTGCACGGTGCATGAGGGCTTTGGGTGCCCGGATCAATCCGAGAACACGGTTATGCCTTTCTTGCCGTCCTTGTCCTTCATGTCCTTGCCGCAATCATCGACGTCCTTCTGCTGCATGGTTGCGTAAGGCTTGAACTCGGGCATTGCCGCGGCCAGTTCTTGCTGGGTGGACAGCACGTCGGGCAGTCGCTGGCACAACCTGGCGGCGGCTGCCTCGATCTTGTCGGTTTGCGGCTTGATGGCTGTTTCGATGGCCTTGTCGCTTTTGCCGGTGAGCTTGCCCCACAGCGCTTGCTTGGCCGCGCTGATACCCAGATCGGCGCCTTGTGCGCCGATGTCCATGCCGGCTTCGGCGATACCGACGATCTGTTTGCGGTAGTCAAGCAACAGGGCATGTTGCGCCGGCGTGGCCGCTACCTGCTTGCCCGCGATCAGCAAGTCGCCCTGTGGGGTGATCTCGGCCTTGGGGCGTGAATCCTTGTCGTCATGGTGGTTATCGTTGATGTGAACGCTGTTCACGTCGATGTTCTTGGTGGCCAGCTCCTGCTTGGCCTCC
>DAHUXL010000017.1 GCA_027307195.1 Rhodanobacter sp.
GTGTCCGCCTCGATGATGAACAAGCCGCCCACCACTTCCTTCGACTCGGTGTAAGGACCATCGCTGACTTGCGTCTTGCGGCCATGCGGGCGAAGCGTCCTCCAGCTGTCCAGATCGCCAAGCGACGCGGAAACCAGAACCTTGCCGGTAGCGCGCATCTTCTCGTCCAATGCCGGGCATTGGCTCACCAATGCCTTGACATCGTCTGGCGCCATCGCAGCGAACTTATCGGGAGTGAAGTAGGCCAGGCCGAGGTATTTCATGGGTGATCCTTCGAGTGGGGATGCACTGACGACGAAGCTGATGACCGGAAATCGACAATGCTCTGGAAGAGTTTGTAGCAGGCCTCGGCCAGCCTGTCCGTTTTGGCTCGGTCTCCGCCTGTCGACACGGACTCGCAGCCGATCATACTGGCCGGCGGACTGGTCATCGTCGATAGGTCGTGCGATGCATTCGATCCCGTGCGCGCGCGCAAAGCGGGTCAGCTCGATCCGTCCCCATTTTTGCCACGCAAACCCCTCGACTCGAAACCGATCCCGACGAGCTCACTCGCACCCCTGATTTCGCGCAGTAGACTGACCATCCAGCAGTTCGAGCCATCCACAGCAGCAACGGAGGTGCATCAGCATGTTGAGCATGATCGAGGGGCTACCGGACCACGTGATCGGCATCCGGATCAACGACAAGCTGCGCGCGGAGGACTACGAGAAGCAGCTCATCCCGCTGGTCAACGACAAGCTGGAAAGGCATCACAAGCTCGACTTGCTGTGCTGCATCGACGGCGAATGGAAGGGCATGGAGGCCGGTGCGGTGTGGCCGGACCTGCGGCTGGGGCTGGGCAAGATTGGCCACTGGGCGCGCATGGCGATCGTCAGCGACGTCAAGTGGATCGAGAACGCCATCAAGCTGTTCGGACTGTTTTCTCCCGGTGAACTGCGCCACTTCGCCGGCAACGACTACGCCGCTGCCCAGGCATGGGTCTGCGAGCGCGAGCGCGCCCGCATCGGCATCGCATTGGATGCCGGCGTCGGCGTCCTGATGCTGGAGCCTGCCGCGGACCAGGCATTGAGCGAAGACGATTTCGAAGCCGTCGGCAAGGTGATCGGCGACTATCTCAAGGATCACGACCGGCTTCGCGGCATCTTGATTCACAGCCGCAAATTTCCCGGATGGCAGAGTGTGGGCGCCCTGTTCGCACACCTGAAGTTCGTCAACACGGTGCACGACAAGATCGGCAAGATCGCGCTGGTCACGGACAGTCCCGTGGGTACATTCGCCGACCACGTACTCGATCCGTTGATGCTGGCCAAGGTCCGCAAATTCGATTTCGACGAGCGCGACCAGGCCATGAGCTGGCTGCAGGATTGAGCGCAAACGTCAGCGGCTTCCTCAACGTGGGTTCACACTGAGCACGCTCGAAACCTGACCTGGCGAGATCTTCCCGTTCTTGTTCAGAGCCTCTGTTCCTGGACCGGATCGAAGACTTCCCGCACGACAAGGGCTGCGTTGAAGATGCCCCCCAGCGAGGTAAAACAGGGGTCAGGATCGACTTTCAAAAGAAGTGCATTCCGACCCCTGTTTTCGGTCTAGTCACAGATCCACCTCGGCGACCTGCAGGTACTCCGCCTGCGTTGCCGCCAGGCTCTGCCTGTTGCCGCTGGTCGCGATGGGCAGCGGAGCCAACCTGCAATGCGGGCTTCCCGACGGTACGGCCCGTTTGCAATACACGTTGACGATGGCAACCGTCACCTTATCGGCGTCGAGCAGCTGGAACTGTCTCGCCACGCCGGGGGCCAGGGAGTCGTCGACAGCCACGGCGACAAGCGGCTGCGTGGCCATGCCCTGCTTGCGCAGGGATTCCGATTTCTCGGCCGTCCGCTGGGCCTGTACGAACTGCCGGCGCGTGTGACCGACAAGGGCGTGCAACGTGAAGCCGGCATCCAGGTTGGTCACATAGGTTTCGTACTGGGGTGCGGCGTTGACGGTGACATTGCGCATGTTGGTGGTCTGAGTCTCGTCCTGGGCCGCACTGACGCCGCCGACGCAGGCAAGACCGAGCGCAAGGGTGGTGGCACTGATCAGATGTCTCATGGGAGCCTCCCGACGGACGCCAATGTCCGTGGGATGATCGTGCGCCGGGGTCCCCGCGCTTGCTTGAGGGATTCCGGTGGAATATGCGCGGATTCCTTGAGGATTTCCGCCAGATCAACCGGCTGGATGCGAAGGCCGGAAAACCCGCAAGCGTCACCCCATGGGCAGCCACCAGTCGGCTCAAGCGATGCGGCCGGACAGGCACCGCCGCCCCCGCATTCCCCGCCCGTACCCACAGGCGCGACCAGCCTTGCCGCAAAGCAGTCGAGTACGGTCCCGGCGCCATGGCCGGCACCGCATCCCAAGACGCTGCGCGTCACGCCGGAAAGGTGTCACGACACCCAGGTAGGTCGTCGCCAGCACCGCTCGAGACCCGTCAGCGACACCGGGAAAAAATCGTGCCCAACCGGCCAGATGCAGACCACGCAGCAGGTGTTACGTCTGGCAGATGGTGTCGGTCATCGACAGGCATACACTTCGCCTGCAGGGAGAGTCATCGACAGGCACGATCATGCGTCCTCCCGAACTCGACAACCACTGGATCTATCAATGCGACGGCCTCGTCGTCGATCCATGCGCGCACCGGCTGGAGCGCGACGGTCAAGCCCGGCAAGTGGAGCCCAAGGCCTATACCGTGCTCGTGACGCTGCTGGAGCAGGCCGGCAACATGGTCGACAAGGACACGTTGCTCGATACAGCGTGGGGCCACCGCAACGTCACCCCGGGCGTACTGAGCCACGCCATCTCGCAACTGCGTCATGCCCTGGGCGACTCGGCACGCCATCCGCGTTACATCGCCACCGTGCATACCCTCGGTTATCGCTTCATGGCCGAGGTGCATCGGCGTCCGCGTGGCGGTCACGTGGTGACCGAACCCGCGCCCGATGACGCGTTCACAGAGGGCGACGCCGCGTATGTCAGCCGCTTCAGGCCGCGGCTGGTAGCGCGATGATCGGAAAAGGCGCCAGGGACCATTTGAAGGTCCGGCTGACCCCGCTCCGCTCGTGCCTCGTCGTTACCCGCATCAATCAAAACGGGTGAGGGTGAGCCGTTCTGCGCTGTTCAGAGCCGTTGCTCTTCGACCTGATCGAAAACGTCCCGCACGGCAAGAGCCGCATTGAAGATCGCCTCCCCCAGCGCCGACACACTCTGGGGATGCACGGCATCCGCACCGCAGATCGTGACCACGTCTCCATTGGTCGTGATCGTCCGGAGCAGAGTGCTAGCTCGTCGAGCTGGTCGATGGTGACTCCGAAAACAAGGCGTTCGTGGGTCATGGCATCCCTCCTCCGGCGATCTGGCGGACATGGCTATCCGTCCCTGCCGAACCTATCGGGCTATTCCAGATATCGCCACGCCGAAACGCTTCCGCCTGACCATCGCCGCCACGCTTGGGCGGACCAGGGGTGGATGAAAACCGACGCCGCTCGCACCGCCCCAGCGATTCGCAGGAAGGGCTACGCCGATCCCTGTTTGCTTGGGCAAGCTCTGATCAACCGGCTTCCTGCCCGTCATCCCGACCTTCGCTGAAATGACGGGCAACATCAGAGTTCCCCCAAGCCAAGTTGTGCCCGCACCAAGGCTGGTTCACAGTGGGCCACCATTCCGGCGCGCCCGGAATGCTGGGGGTGCGGCGCAAGCCGCATCCTCGCCGGATTCGACAGCAACGCGCTCCCTCCACGGGGCGCATCGGGGAGAACCATGAAGACTCGTCGCGATTTCCTGACCCAGGCGCCGCTTGGCCTGCTGGGTGCCATGGTGGCTGGCAGCACGTTGGCGCAGACCGGGCAGAATCCCGCTCCGGGCACGCCGCCGCCCGGTTCGCCGGGCGCCTTCGACACGGCGCCGCCGGTGGGGCCGAAGCTGAGCACGGCCACCTTTGTCGAGGCGGAGAAGCTGACGCAGGTGAGCATGACCGAGGCGCAGCGCGCCATGGCGGTGGCGAACTGGCCCACCTCCATGGCCGCGCTGCTGGAGCGCCGCACCGGCCCGCGCAAGCTGGCGTTGGAAGACGGGCTGGCGCCGGCCACCACCTGGTTCCCGGCGATGGGCCGCGCGCACGTCGGGCCCGCGCACGATCGCTTCGTGCCGTCCAAGGTGGCGGCCACGCCGCTGCCGGCGAAGGACGAGGACATCGCCTTCGCGTCCGTCGCCCAGCTCGGCACGTGGATCCGCGCACGCAAGCTCACCTCCTCCCGCCTGACGAAGATCTACCTCGAACGCCTGAAGCGTTTCGACCCGCAACTGCGCTGCGTCATCACGCTGTGCGAAGAGCACGCGCTGGCGCAGGCCGCGCAGGCCGACAAGGAGATCGCCGCCGGCCACTACCGCGGCCCGCTGCACGGCATCCCGTGGGGCGCGAAGGACCTGCTCGACACCGCCGGCATCGCCACCACCTACGGTGCCGAGCCGTTCCGCCACCGCGTGCCGAAGGACGACGGCGCGGTCACCCGCAAGCTCAACGAGGCCGGCGCGGTGCTGGTGGCCAAGCTGAGCCTGGGCGCGCTGGCGCTCAACGACATCTGGTTCGGCGGCCAGACCATGAACCCGTGGCTGCTGCAGGAAGGCGCCTCCGGTTCCAGCGCCGGGCCGGCCTCGGCCACCGCGGCCGGTCTGGTGGCGTTCGCCATCGGCAGCGAAACCCAGGGCAGCATCATCAGCCCATGCATGCGCTGCGGCACCACTGGCCTGCGCCCCACCTACGGCCGGGTGCCGCGCACCGGCGCCATGACCTTGTGCTGGACGATGGACAAGCTCGGCCCCATCGCACGCTCGGTGGAGGACACCCTGCTGGTGCTCGACGCCATCCGCGGCACCGACCCGGGCGACAGCGCCAGCGTGGCCGCGCACCTGGA
>DAHUXL010000018.1 GCA_027307195.1 Rhodanobacter sp.
ACGAGATGGCGGTGAGCAACATGCCGGCCGCGTCGAAGACCGATCTGGGCAACGGCCTGACTCGCGTGGTGTTCCAGCCGTCGCCGAAGATGTCGACCTATCTGCTGTTCTTCGGACTGGGCGAGTTCGATCGCGCCACCACCATGTCCGACGGCACCGAGATCGGCGTGATCACGCAGAAGGGGCTGTCGTCGCAGGCCGGCTTCACGCTGAAGTCGGGCAGTGACGTGCTGCACGAGTACAACGACTACTTCGGCGTGCCGTATCCGCTTCCGAAGCTGGACAACATCGCCTCGCCGGGCAGCAGCCAGTTCTTCTCGGCGATGGAGAACTGGGGCGCGATCTACACCTTCGAATATGCGCTGCTGCTCGACCCCACGATCTCGACGCAAATGGACAAGCAGAATGTCTTCAACACCGCGGCGCACGAGATGGCGCACCAGTGGTTCGGCGATCTGGTGACGATGCGCTGGTGGGACGACCTGTGGCTCAACGAGGGCTTTGCCTCGTGGATGGCCGCGCGCACCACCGAGAAACTGCATCCGGAATGGCACACCAACCTCGACGCGGTGGGTGCGCGCGAAGGCGCGATGTCGCGCGACGCGGTGGCGACCACGCATCCGGTGGTGCAGCACGTGGAGACGGTGGAGCAGGCGAGCCAGGCGTTCGACGCGATCACCTATGCCAAGGGCGAGGCGGTGATCCGCATGCTCGAGGCCTACGTCGGCCCGGATACCTGGCGCGAAGGTGTGCGCCGCTACATCAAGGCGCACGCGTACAGCAACACCACCTCCGACGATTTGTGGCGCGAAGTGCAGGCCGCCGCGGGCAAGCCGATCACCCAGATCGCGCATGACTTCACCTTGCAGCCGGGCGTGCCGCTGATCCGCGTGGAAGCGTCCGCATGCAGCGGCGGCAAGACCACGCTGAAGCTGACCCAGGGCGAGTTCACCAAGGACCGCCCGAACAAGACCGCGCTGAAGTGGCATGTGCCGGTGATCGCGCAGAGCGTCGGCGGCGAGCCGGCGCGCACGGTGGTCGATGGCAGCGCCACGCTGTCGGTGCCCGGCTGCGGCCCGGTGCTGGTCAACGCGGGGCAGAGCGGCTACTACCGCACGCTGTACTCGCCGGCGCAGTTCGCGGCGATCAAGGGCGATTTCGCCAAGCTGGCGCCGATCGACCAGATGGGTCTGATGGGCGACACCTGGGCGCTGGGCATGGCCGGGCTGGAGCCGGCGTCGGGCTATCTGGATCTGGCCCAGGCCACGCCGGCCAGCGCCGATCCGCAGATCTGGGGCGACATCGCCAACAGCTTCTCCGGCCTGCATCAGTACTACCGCGGCGACAAGGCGCGGCAGGCACGCTTCGATGCGTTTGCGCGGAAGCAGCTGCAGCCGGTGTTTGCACGTATCGGCTGGGAGGCCAAGGCGGGCGAGAGTGATCCGATCGCGATCCTGCGCACGCAGCTGATCGGCGTGCTGGCGGACCTGGGCGACAGCGCCGTGATCAACGAGGCACAGCGCCGCTATGCGGCACAGGACAGCGATCCGAAGGCGATGCCGGCGGCCCTGCGCAAGACCATTCTTGCGGTGGTGGCACGGCATGCCGATGCGGCGACCTGGGACAAGCTGCATGCGGCGGCGAAGGCCGAGAAGACCCCGTTGATCAAGGATCAGCTGTACTCGCTGCTGGCCGTGGCCGAGGACGATGCACTGGCCCAGCGCGCGCTGGACATGGCGCTCACCGATGAACCGGGTGCCACCAACAGCGCCCGCATGATCGGTATCGTCGCCTACCAGCATCCGGACATGGCGTTCGACTTCGCGCTGGCGCATCGCGCCCAGGTGGACAAGCTGGTCGACTCGACCTCGAGCAGCCGCTACTACCCGGCACTCGGCGGCAGCTCGAACGACCCGGCGATGATCGGCAAGATCAAGGCCTACGCCGATGCGCATATCGCCAAGGGTTCGCGCCGCGCCGCGGACACGGTGATCGCCAACATCAACTACCGCATGATGGTGCGCAACGAGCGGCTGCCGGCGATCGACGCCTGGCTGGCGAAGAACGGCGGCTGATTCCCGGCTGCGGTTTGATTGCAGGAAGCCCCGCATTGCGGGGCTTCCTTTTTCAGTGCCGGCCGGGCGCGTCATGCTGTGTGGTTGCTTGCTTCCGGAACCGGGCGCGGCGATATGATCGCGGACGTGCTCTGCCGCACTTCACCAATCGAGCCCGAAAGCGATGGTCGATATCGAAAACAAGATGGAACCCGACAGCGCGGTCTACAAGACCTTGCTGGAGTCGACCAAGGCGATTCCGTGGAAGATCGACTGGGGCACCATGCAGTTCGCCTATATCGGGCCGCAGATCGAGGCGCTGCTCGGCTGGACGCCGGCAAGCTGGGTGACCGTGGGCGACTGGGCCAGCCGCATGCATCCGGAGGATCGCGAGTGGGTGGTGAATTTCTGCGTGGCGCAATCGCAGGCGGGCGTGGATCACGAAGCCGACTACCGTGCGCTGACCCACGACGGCCGCTACGTGTGGATCCGCGACGTGGTGCACGTGGTGCGCAACGAGGACGGTACGGTAAATTCGCTGGTCGGCTTCATGTTCGACATCAGTGAGCGCAAACGCACCGAACAGCAGCTGATCACCCTGCAGAAGGAGCTGGAGGAGCTTTCCTTCCGCGATGGCCTGACCGGTGTCGCCAACCGGCGCCGCTTCGACGCGATGATGGAGCTCGAATGGAGCAACGCGCAGCGCAACCTGCAGCCGTTGTCGCTGATCATGCTGGATATCGATTATTTCAAGCAGTACAACGACTGCTACGGTCACCTCGAAGGCGACATCTGCCTGAAGCGCGTGGCCTGGATACTGACTGCCGTGGCGACGCGCGCGCGCGACCTGCTGGCCCGCTTCGGCGGCGAGGAATTCGTGCTGGTGCTGCCGGAAACCGACGAGGCTGCGGCACGCATGCTGGCCGAACGCTGCCGCGACCTGATCCAGGCCGAACAGATCCCGCACGAACAGTCCTCGATCAGCCCCGTGCTGACGATCAGCCTCGGCGTGGGCACCGTGATTCCCGGCCACGGCGACGAGCTGCTGTCGTTCATCGATACGGTGGACAAGCGGTTGTATGAGGCCAAGCTGCGAGGGCGGGATCGCATCGTCGCGGGATGAAAAGAAAAGGCCCCGCATGCGGGGCCTTTTGCTGACGGTGAGTGACGCCGTGGCTTACGCCTCGACTTCTTCCTTGTAGGCATCGATCGGAATGCATGCGCACATGATGTTCTTGTCGCCGTAGACGTTGTCGACGCGGGCGACCGGCGACCAGTATTTCTGCAGCTTCAGGCTGGCCAGCGGGAACGCGGCCAGTTCACGCGGGTAGGCATGCGTCCACTCGCTGGCCGAGACCATCGTGGCGGTGTGCGGCGCGTTCTTCAGCGGGTTGTCCTCGCGGTCGAGCTTGCCGTCCTCGATCGCGCGGATCTCGTCGCGGATCTGGATCATCGCGTCGATGAACCGGTCAAGCTCGGCCTGCGATTCGCTCTCGGTCGGTTCGACCATCAGCGTGCCGGAGACCGGGAAGCTCAGCGTCGGTGCGTGGAAGCCGAAGTCGATCAGCCGCTTGGCCACGTCCTCGGCGCCGATGCCGGTGGCGTCCTTCAGCGGGCGCAGGTCGAGAATGCATTCGTGCGCGACCAGGCCGTTGCGGCCGGTGTACAGGGTCGGGTAATGCGCTTCGAGCCGCTTGGCGATGTAGTTGGCGTTGAGCAAGGCGACCTGGGTGGCCTTGCGCAGGCCTTGCTGGCCCATCATGGTGATGTACATCCACGAGATCGGCAGGATCGAGGCCGAGCCGTAGCTGGCCGCGCTGACCATGCCGACCGCGCCATGTTCGCCGAGCTTGCCGGGCAGGAACGGCGCGAGGTGCGATTTCACCGCACACGGGCCGACGCCGGGACCACCGCCGCCATGCGGGATGCAGAAGGTCTTGTGCAGATTCAGATGCGACACGTCCGAGCCCCACTTGCCGGGCTTGGCCACGCCGACCAGCGCATTCATGTTGGCACCGTCGGTATACACCTGACCGCCGTGCGCATGCACGATCTCGCAGATCTCGACGATGTCTTCCTCGAACACGCCATGCGTGGACGGGTAGGTGATCATCAGCGCGGCAAGACGGTCGGAATATTTCTCGGCGGCGTGGCGGATGTCTTCCACGTCGACGTTGCCGTTGGCGTCGCACTTGGTCACCACCACCGTCATGCCGCACATCTGCGCAGAGGCCGGGTTGGTGCCGTGGGCGGACTCGGGGATCAGGCAGATGTCGCGATGGGCTTCATTGCGCGAGCGATGGTACGCGCGGATCGCCAGCAGGCCGGCGTATTCGCCTTGCGCGCCGGAGTTCGGCTGCAGGCTCACCGCGTCGTAGCCGGTGCATTCGACCAGCATCGCCTCGAGGCCGTCGATCAGTTCCTTGTAGCCGGCTGTCTGCGTGCTGGGCGCCAGGGGATGGATGTCGCCGAACTCGGGCCAGGTGACCGGAATCATCTCGGCGGTGGCATTGAGCTTCATGGTGCAAGAGCCCAGCGGGATCATGGTGCGATCCATCGCCAGATCCTTGTCGGCCAGCATGCGCATGTAGCGCAGCAGCTCGTGCTCGCTGTGATGCGAGTTGAACACCGGATGGGTGAGGAACTCGCTCTGGCGGCGCAGGCCGGCGGGCAGGGCGTCGGCGGTGGCGGCGTCCAGCTCGTCGATATCGTCGATCTGTGCGCCGAACAGGCCGGCCAGCGCGATCACGTCGGCGCGGGTGGTGGTTTCGTCCAGGCTGATGCCGATGCAGGTGCCGTGGATCTGGCGCAGGTTGATGCGCAGCGCTTCGGCACGGGCATGCACGGCGTCGGCGTCGACATCGGTGATGTGCAAGGTGTCGAAGAAGTCCGTGCCTACATGAACGCCGGCCTGGCGCAGCGCGCTGGCGAGAATCGCGCTGAGGCGATGTGTGCGGCGCGCGATGCGGGTCAGGCCTTCGGGGCCGTGATACACGGCATACATGCTCGCCATCACCGCCAGCAGCACCTGCGCGGTGCAGATGTTCGAGGTCGCCTTCTCGCGGCGGATGTGCTGCTCGCGCGTCTGCAGGGTAAGGCGGTAGGCCGGCTTGCCTTCGGCGTCGATCGACACGCCGATCAGGCGGCCCGGCATCGAACGCTTGTACGCGTCGCGGCAGGCCATGAACGCGGCATGCGGGCCGCCGTTGCCGAACGGCACGCCGAAGCGCTGCGAGTTGCCGATCACGATATCCGCACCCCATTCGCCGGGAGCGGCGATCAGGGTCAATGCGAGCAGGTCGGTGGCGACCGCGACCAGCGCGCCGCGTGCATGCGCGGCGTCGGCGACGGCCCGGTAGTCGTTGATGGTGCCGAAGGTGTTCGGGTACTGCAGCAGCACGCCGAAGCTGTCGACCGTGCTGCCTTCGGTGTCATCGCCGATATGCAGTTCGAGGCCCAGCGCCTCGGCACGGGTCTTGATTACTTCCAGCGTCTGCGGATGCACGCCGTTCGACACGAAGAACACGTTGGACTTGGACTTGCACGAGCGCTTGGCCAGCGTCATCGCCTCGGCGGCAGCGGTGGCTTCGTCCAACAGCGAGGCGTTGGCGATCTCCATGCCGGTAAGGTCGGCGCACAGCGTCTGGAAATTGATCAGCGCTTCCATGCGGCCTTGCGAGATCTCCGCCTGGTACGGCGTGTAGGCCGTGTACCAAGCCGGATTCTCCAGGATGTTGCGCAGGATGACGTTCGGCGTGAGCGTGCCGTAATAGCCCTGGCCGATGAAGCTGCGGAACACTTCGTTCTTGTCCGCGATGGCGCGGATCTTGGCCAGCGCCTCGACCTCGGTGATCGCCTTCGGCAGCGCGAGCGGGGTGGGTGACTTGATCTTGCCCGGCACGATCGCGTCGGTCATCGCTTCCAGCGAATCATGGCCGATGACGCGCAGCATCTGCGCGATCTCGGCATCGTTGGGTCCGATATGGCGCTCGATGAAGGCGTGGTGGTGCTCGAGGTCGCGCAGGGAAGGCGTGTTGGTCTGGCTCATGACGGGCGTCCGGTAATGGCCGATAAGAACCGGCCGATAAGGGCCGGCCATAAAGGCCGGACGTGCGTGCCGCACGTGGGGCGCCCCTCTGTCCTTTTGCCTGAGAGTTTGGAAACGCGGCTGCGCTTCGTGCCCCTTCGGCGGCGGATTCAACCGCTCTCTCCAGAGTGTCTACGCGTGATGGTGTGGGGCCTGAGCGATTACGGGCGTTGCGTCTTCGGCAGCGGAGTGCCTTTGCAGGGCCATCCGCTTCTCCCACCAAGCGTTTACCGCGCTGATTATACAGGCGCCGCCGACCCAGTGACGATCATCCGGATTCATACGGTTTATGCTGGGTAACCCACCCATATCTCCGAGTACGCATGATGATCCGCATCGCTGAAATCGACCATGTGGTGTTGCGCGTCATCGACATCGACGCCATGCAGCGCTTCTATTGCGACGTGCTGGGCTGCCGCGAGGAACGCCGGCAGGACGAGATCGGGCTGGTGCAGCTGCGCGCAGGCAGTTCGCTGATCGATCTGGTGCCGGTCGACGGCAAGCTTGGTCGTCACGGCGGCGCCGCACCGGGCAGCGAGGGCCACAACATGGATCACCTGTGCCTGCGCGTGGAGGATTACGACGAGGCAGCGATTCTCGCGCATCTGAAGGCGCACGGCGTACGTGTCGGTGAGCTGGGTTCACGCTATGGCGCGCGGGGCGAAGGTCCGTCGATCTACCTGTATGACCCGCAGAGCAACATGATCGAGCTGAAGGGACCGGCGGGCGGTTGAAGTACGAAGAGCTGCGACTCCCTCACCGTTCACCCTGAGCGTAGCGCAGCGAAGTCGAAGGGGCCCGGTTTCCACGCAGTGGCCCTTCGACTTCGACCCTTGGGGTCTACGCTCAGGGTGAACGGTGCGAGGGAAGCGGGCCCTCCTGACTTCAAGCAAACCCTGAAAAGACGAAAGCCGCCCTGGAGGGCGGCCTTCGTTTACAATTGGTGCCCGGGAGAGGACTCGAACCTCCACGGAGTTGCCCCCGCTAGCACCTGAAGCTAGTGCGTCTACCAATTCCGCCACCCGGGCAGGGTGTCACATAGCTGTACGAGCTGCGTGAGCCGCGTAATGTAGGCACCTGTCAGTAGCTTGTCAACACTTTTTCACACCCATTCATCGCGTCGTGTCATTCTCCGCGCCGCAGATACCACAAGGATATTTAGTGACCAGAAAAACTCCCCCGCAGTCCGGCAAGGATCAGGCCGCCACGTCCTCCAAAGGTCGGGCGAAATCCGCCGACCAGAAACCGCAAGCCGGCGCATCCACCGGACCACGACGCAACAAGGCTGCCGCAGGCGCCGTGCGCGACCCCCATGCCGATCGCGAGGCGCAGCGTTATGCGCGCCCGATCCCCAGCCGCGAGGCGATCCTCGCGTTGCTTGAGCAGCGCGCCGAGTTGCTGACCGAGGCACGCATTGCCGAGGCGCTGGAAATTCACGAGGAAGACGACCTCGACGCGCTGCGCAAGCGGCTCGGTGCGATGGTGCGCGACGGCCAGCTGTTGCTGGGCCGGCGTGGCGGCTACGCGCCGACGCAGAAACTCGACCTGATTGCCGGCCGTGTGCTGGCCAATGCCGAGGGCTACGGCTTCCTGCGCCCGGACGAAGGTGGCGACGATCTGTACCTGTCGCCGCAGCAGATGCGCGCCGTCATGCATGGCGACCGCGTGCTGGCCAGCGTGGTCGGCATCGACCGTCGCGGCCGCAAGCAGGGTGCGATTGCCGAAGTGCTGGAACGACGTTCGTCACGACTGGTCGGCCGGGTGGCGATCGAGAACGGTGTGACCCTGGTGGTGCCGGATGATCGTCGCCTGAACCAGGACGTGATGATCAAGCCGGGACAGGATCTGGGTGCCAGCTCGGGCCAGATCGTGGTGGTCGAGATCACCGATCCGCCGACGCCGAATCGCGGGCCGATGGGTGAGATTCGCGCCGTGCTGGGCGAACGGCTGCAGCCGTCGCTGGTGGTGGAGATGGCGATTGCCAGCTACGACCTGCCGCACGAGTGGCCGCCGGAAGTGCTGCGCGATGCGGCGCAGGTGGAACCCGTGGTGACCGCTGCCGAGCGCGAAGGTCGCACCGATATTCGCATGCTGCCGCTGGTGACGATCGACGGTGCCGATGCGCGCGACTTCGATGACGCGGTGTATGCCGAGCCGAAGCGTGGTGGTGGCTGGCGGCTGATCGTGGCGATTGCCGACGTGTCGCACTACGTGCAGGTCGGCAACGCGCTGGATCGCGAAGC
Organism: Rhodanobacter sp.; assembly: GCA_027307195.1. GTDB lineage: Bacteria > Pseudomonadota > Gammaproteobacteria > Xanthomonadales > Rhodanobacteraceae > Rhodanobacter. The sequence goes on from DAHUXL010000018.1 coordinate 8,385, forward strand.
CTACGAGCGCAGCACCTCGACCTACTTCCCGGGTTTCGTGGTGCCGATGCTGCCGGAGACGCTGTCCAACGGCATCTGCTCGCTGATGCCGAACGTGGAGCGGATGTGCATGGTCTGCGACATGCTGATCGATGCCGAAGGCAACGTGACCAAGTCGAAGTTCTATGACGCCGTGATGCTGTCGCATGCACGACTCACCTACGACAAGGTGTGGCAGGTGGTGGGCCTCAATGATGCCGATGCGCGCCATGAAGTGGCCGACGTGCTGCCGCAGCTGGAAAACCTGCACGCGCTGTACAAGGCGATGGCACAGCAACGCAAGCGCCGCGGCGCGATCGACTTCGAGACGCCGGAAGTGAAGTTCCGCCTCGACCAGACCGGCAGCGTCGAGTCGATGGGCGCGACCGAGCGCAACGACGCGCACAAGCTGATCGAGGAATGCATGATCGCCGCCAACGTGCAGGCGGCGCTGTTCCTGGAGAAAAAGAAGATCCCCGCACTGTTCCGCGCACACGAGCCGCCGCCGGCGGAGAAGTACGAAGACCTGCAGCAGTTCCTGCGCGAGTTCAAGCTGCGCATGCCGCCGGTGGAAGATGTCACGCCGGCCGACTTCTCCGAAATCCTGCGCATGGTGCATGACCGCCCCGAGCGCGAGCTGATCCAGAACGTGCTGCTGCGCTCGCAGAGCATGGCGGCCTACCAGCCGGACAACCGCGGCCACTTCGGCCTGGCGCTGCAGGCGTATGCGCACTTCACCTCGCCGATCCGCCGTTATCCTGATCTGCTGGTGCATCGCGCGATCCGCTACGCGTTGACCAGCGGCAAGCCAAGTGACTACACGTACAGTCCCGCCGAGATGTCGGCGATGGCGATCCATTGTTCGCAGCGCGAACGCCGTGCCGAAGAGGCCGAGCGCGATGTGGACGAGCGCTTCAAGTGCGCGTGGATGGAAAAACACATCGGCAGCGAGTTCGAGGGCGTCGTGACCGGCGTCACCTCGTTCGGCCTGTTCGTGGAACTGGACGAATCGAAAGTGTCCGGGCTGGTGCATATCAGCCAGCTCGCCAACGATTACTACCACTTCGATGCGACCCGCAAACTGCTGAAGGGCGAGCGCACCGGCGCACAGTTCCGTCTCGGTGACCACGTGCGCATCCAGGTGCTGCGAGCCAGCCTGGAGGATCGCAAGATCGACTTCCGGCTGGTGTCGCCGCGTACGCCGGTTGCGCCTCCGACAGGCAGCGGCAAAGCCTACGATTACGCGGCCAGTGGTGAGCGTTACTCGTTGCCGAAGAAGGCGGCCGCGCCGGTCAAGGCGCCCGGCATGTTCGGCCGGGCGGCCAAGGCGATCGGTCGCGCGTTCGGTCGGCGCGATGCCGTGGTGCCGGAGACTCACGTAGTGAGCGATAATCCGCCGCCGCGTTCGCGTGCTCCCGCACGGCATGACGATGGTGGTAGCCGTTCGCGTCACGTACCGGCCAAATCGGCGCAAGGCCAGCCGAGTCGTGGCAAGCGGCAGGGTCAAGGCCACGCGGCGAAGACGGCACCGACATCGACACCCGCGAGCAGCGGCAGGAAGCCCAGCGCGCGCAAACCGAAACCGAAAGGCAAGCCATGAGTGAGAGTTGGATCGTCGGCATCAATCCCGTCGAAGGTGCGTTGAGCAACGATGCCGAGCGCGTGCGCGAGTTGGTGGTCGAGCAGGGCCAGCGCAATGCGCGGGTGCTGGAGCTGGCCGAGCGTGCGAAGGCGCTGAAGATCACGGTGAACCATCGCCCGCGCGAGCAGCTCGACAAGCTCGCCGGGGAGGCGCGTCACCAGGGCGTGGCAGCGCTGTATGAAGCGCCACCGATGGCGCATGAAAACGACCTGGCCGCGCTGATGGAGCGTGACGGCAGCAACACGCTGGTGTTGGTGCTCGATGGCGTCACCGATCCGCACAACCTCGGTGCCTGCCTGCGCAGCGCGGCGGCGGCGAAAGTCACCGCGGTAATCGTGCCGAAGGATCGCGCCGTGGGCCTGACGCCAGTTGTGCGTCGCGCCTCGGCAGGCGGTGCCGATCGGGTCCCGCTGATCGCCGTGACCAACCTCGCGCGCACGCTGCGCGAATTGAAAGATGCCGGCGTGTGGATCACCGGTTTGGCCGGTGATGCCGATACGTCGGTCTATGGCGTCGACTTCAAGGGGCCCGTGGCCATCGTGCTTGGCGGCGAAGGCGAGGGCATCCGCCGGTTGACCCGCGAGTTGTGTGATTTCGTGGCGAAGATTCCGATGCCGGGTACGATGGAGAGCCTCAATGTCTCGGTCGCCACCGGCGTGGTGCTGTTCGAGGCCTTGCGGCAACGGAGTGCGAAGCGATGAACCTGTTCTGGTACGACTGGGCCGGCTATATCGGCGTGGCGCTGGTGCTGCTGGCGTTTTTCCTGCTGCAGGAGCGCAAGCTGCAGGGCAGCGGACCGACCTATCAGCTGATGAATATTTTCGGCGCGATCGGAGTGATGCTCTCGCTCGGTTTCGGCAATTTCAACCTGGCGGCCTTCATCATGCAGGTGGCATGGCTACTGATCGGCGGCTACGGCATGGTGCGTGGCATCAGGCGTCGTCGCGAAACCCGCGAGCTGCCGTAACGGCGGTTTGTGCCGGCGCGGGGACGACCCTGCGCACTTTTCCATCGTGGGGACGGCCCTGCCGCACACAGAGGAGCGCCGACATGGCGTGGATCTATCTGCTGCTGGCCGGCCTGTTCGAAGTGGTCTGGGCGATCGGCCTCAAGTACACCGAAGGTTTTACCCGTCTGTGGCCGACGGTCGGCACGGTGACGGCAATGGTCATCAGCATCGTGCTGCTGGCGATGGCGGTGAAGACGCTGCCGATCGGCACGGCTTACGCGATCTGGACCGGCATCGGCGCGGTCGGTGCGGTGGCGCTCGGCATCGTGCTGTTCGGCGATCCGGCGACGTTGCCGCGGCTGCTGTGTGTCGCGCTGATCGTGGTCGGTATCATCGGGCTCAAGCTCACCGCAGCGTGATGGTCTTTCTGCGGGCATCCGTGGGTGGATTCCCGCAGAGACTCACTCGGGCTTGTCGCCCAGCTTGGTCATTTCCGGGCTGGAGGTGAAATCACCCTTGCTGCGCTGCTTGTTCAGCTGTTCGCCGGTGACCTGGAACCACACGTTCTCGGCGATGTTGGTGGCGTGGTCGCCGATCCGCTCGATGTTCTTGGCCATGAACAGCAGGTGTGTGCACGGCGTGATGTTGCGCGGATCTTCCATCATGTAGGTGAGCAGCTGACGGAAGTAGCCGGTATAGGCTTCGTCCAGCACCACGTCGTTCTTCCATACCTGGTAGGCAGCGTCGGCATTGCGGTCGTTATAGGCCCGCAGCACGTCGCGGACTTCATCGGCGGCCAGTTCGGCCAGGTGACGCAATCCACCAACTGGGGCCACCGGCGCCACCATCGACAACGGGATCGAACGCTTGGCCACGTTGGCGGCGTAGTCGCCGATGCGTTCGATGTCCGAGGCGATGCGCAGCGCGGCATATACATTGCGCAGATCGCCGGCCATGGGTGCTCGCAGCGCCAGCAGGCGTACCACGTCGTGACCGATTTCCTGCTCCAGCTGGTCGATCGCGTCGTCGTTGCCAACCACGCGCTGGGCAGCGCGCTCGTCGCGGCGTTCGAGTACGTCGATGGCGGCTTCGAGCTGGCTCACCGACAGCTCGCCCATGCGCACGATCTCGCCGGTGAGCCGGGTCAATTCGCTGTCGTAACTCTTGATGATGTGGTCGGTGCCGGTGTTCATGGATTGCCTCGTGTTTTGTTCCCTTCTCCCTTTGGGAGAAGGTGCCCCAAAGGGGCGGATGAGGGTGCGGGCGGAGCGAAACGCAGAGGCTTCGCCGGTACCTTCACCCCAGCCCTCTCCCAAAGGGAGAAGGGCTTCGATCAGCCAAAGCGGCCGGTGATGTAATCCTCGGTCTGCTTCTTGCCCGGCTTGGTGAAGATTTTCTCGGTCTGGTCGAACTCGATCAGCTCACCCAGATACATGAACGCGGTGAGGTCGGAGCAGCGCGCCGCCTGCTGCATGTTGTGGGTGACGATGACGATGGTGAATTCGCTTTTCAGTTCTTCCACCAATTGCTCGATGCGGCCGGTGGCGATCGGATCAAGCGCGGAAGTGGGCTCGTCCAGCAGCAGCACTTCGGGCTTCAGCGCGATCGCGCGGGCGATGCACAGACGCTGCTGCTGGCCGCCGGAGAGGCCGAGCGCGTTCTGCTTGAGCTTGTCCTTCACCTCGTCCCAGAGTGCGGCGCTGCGCAACGCGCGCTCGACGCGCGCTTCCATGTCCGATTTCGACAGCTTCTCGTGATGGCGGATGCCGTAGGCGACATTCTCGAAGATCGTCATCGGGAACGGCACCGGCTTCTGGAACACCATGCCGACCTTGCTGCGCAGGCGATTCATCGAATAGCCAGGGTCGAGAACGTTGTCGCCATCAAGCACGACCTCGCCTTTGGCCTCCAGCTTCGGATAGATCGCATAGATGCGGTTGAAGATGCGCAGCAGGGTCGACTTGCCGCAACCGGACGGGCCGATGATCGCGGTGACCTTCTTCTCCGGGATGTCCATGTTGATGCCTTTCAGCGCATGGAAACCGTTGTAGTAGAAGTGCAGGTCGCGCACGGTGAGCTTGGGTGCGACAGCCGAGGTGGCCACCGCAGACGCCGGATTCGTGGCGAGGGCGGAATCAGTCATGGGACACCTTGGTGCGGGAAAGGATCAGGCGGGAAGCGAGGCTGAGCAACAGCACGAACATGGTGATCACGAACGCGCCGGCCCAGGCCAGCGCGTGCATCGAATCACCGGGATCGTTGGCGTACTGGTAGATGATCTGCGGCAGGCTGGACATCTTCTCGATCGGGTTGATCGCCATGTAGTTGTTGCCGAACGCGGTGAACAGCAGCGGCGCGGTCTCGCCGCTGATGCGTGCCAGCGCCAGCAGCACGCCGGTGATGATGCCCGAACGCGCCGCACGGATCAGGATCTGCAGGGTCAGCTTCCACTGCGGTACGCCGAGCGACAGCGCCGCCTCGCGCAACGTGGATGGCACCAGCCGCAGCATTTCGTCGGTGGTACGCACGATCACCGGCAGCGCGATCAGCGCCAGCGCCACGCCGCCGGCGAAGCCGGAGAACGTGGTCGAGCCGTGGGTCAGCACCGTCGTCGGCAGCACGATGATGGTGTAGACGAACAGACCCATCACGATCGACGGTGCCGACAGCAGGATGTCGTTGAGGAAACGGATCGATTCGCCCAGCTTGGTGCGATCGGCGTATTCGGCCAGCCAGGTGCCGGCCAGCACGCCGATCGGCGTGGCGATCGCGATGCCGATGAAGTTGATGATCAGGCTGCCGACCATCGCGTTGGCGAGACCGCCGTCTTCGCCGTAGGCGGTGATCTTGGTGAACAGCTTGAGGTCGAGCGCGCTGATGCCCTGGCGCAGGGTTTCCCACAGGATCCAGGCGAGGAACGCCAGCCCGACCAGGGTGGCCAACGTGCTCAGCACCATCGCCAGTGCGTTGGTGATGCGGCGGCGCAGATAGGGCGAGCTCATCAGTGGCCCTCCTTGCGGGCGAGCTGGCGCAGCATCAGTCGCGCGATCAGCAGCACGATGAAGGTCACCACGAATAGCAGGAACGCCAGCGCCATCAGCGAGGACTTCTGCAGGCCGGAGGCTTCGCTGAACTGGTTGGCGATGGTCGAGGCGATCGAGGTGCCCGGGTCGAGCAGCGAGGCCGACAGCTGCATCGCATTGCCGAGCACGAAGGTCACTGCCATCGTCTCGCCCAGCGCACGGCCGAGGCCGAGGAAGACGCCGCCGATCACCGCCGAGCGGGTGTAGGGCAGCACGATGTCCCACGACACTTCCCAGGTACTGGAGCCGAGCGCATAAGCCGATTCCTTCAGGCGCGTCGGCACGGTCTGGAACACTTCGCGCATCACCGATGAGATGAACGGGATGATCATGATCGCCAGCACGATGCCGGCAACCAGGATGCTGGCGCCGAACGGATAGTCGCTGCCGAACAGCTTGCCGACGAACGGCACGTGTTCGGCCACCCATGACAGCTTGCCGTCATCGGGCTTGTTGCCGAGGTTGCTGGTCAGCCACGGTTTGATATGGTTGGCGAAGAACGGGGCGAAGACGAACAGGCCCCACATGCCATAGATGATCGAGGGGATGCCGGCCAGCAGTTCGATCGCCGAGGCGACCGGCGTGCGCAGCCAGGCAGGTGCCACTTCGGAAAGATAGACGGCGATGCCGAAACTGACCGGCACGGCGATCAGCAAGGCGATGAACGAGGTGGCAATCGTGCCGTACACCGGCACCAGCGCGCCATAGACATCGTTGCCCGGATCCCACGCCGAGCTGACCAGGAAGTGCCAGCCAAACGTGCTGAAGGCCTCGCGGCCGCCCCACAGGGTGGCGCCGGCGGCGCCAAGCAGGGCCGCCAGCACGATCAACGCACAGCCTTTCAACAACCAGCGAAACAGCCGCTCGTGGCGGGCATCCCGATGGCTGCGTTGCTCCAGAATGTCGGTGGGCAAGGCTGCTTGATTGACTGGCATGGCAATCCATGTGGTGCGGGATAGAAACGCCAACTCCCCCAACGGCGGTACCGTTGGGGGAGTTGGCTCACTGCATCAATGCTTGAAGTCGGAAGCCCAGTACGCCTCGATCTTGCTGACTAGTGCGGCCGGCAGCGGCACGTAGTCCAGTTCGTTGGCAGCCTGCTGGCCGTTCTCCAGCGAGTACTTGAAGAAATCGAAGGCGACCTTGCTGTTGCCGGCATTCTTCGGCGACTTGTACATGATCATCCAGGTGGTGGCAGTAATCGGCCATGCCTGCGCGCCCGGTGCATTGGTCATGATCAGGTTGAAGTCCTTGGCGCTGGCCCAGTCGGCCGTGGCAGCAGCAGCAGCGAAGGCAGCGGCGCTGGGCTTCATGTAGTTGCCGCTGGCATTCTTCAGATCGACCCAGGCGAGCTTGTTCTTCACCGCATAGGCGTATTCGACGTAACCGATCGAACCCTTGATCTGGCGAACGTACTGCGAGACGCCTTCATTGCCCTTGCCGCCCACGCCGGTCGGCCATTCCACCGCGGTACCGAACTTGACCTTGCTGGCCCATTCCGGATTGACCTTGGACAGATAGTTGGTGAAGTTGAACGAGGTACCTGAACCGTCCGAGCGATGCACAACAGTGATCTTGCCGGCCGGCAAGGTCAGGCCGGCGTTCAGCGCGGCGATCTTCGGGTCGTTCCAGTTGGTGATCTTGCCGAGGAAGATGTCGGCGAGCGTGACGCCGTCCAGCTTGACCTGATCAGCCTGCACGCCAGCAATGTTGACCACCGGCACGATGCCGCCGACCACGATCGGGAACTGGCCGAGGCCGAACTTCTGCAGGTCTTCCGCCTTCATCGGCGCGTCGGAAGCACCGAAATCGATGGTGCCTTCCTTGATCTGCGCGATGCCGGCGCCCGAGCCGACCGACTGGTAGTTGAGGTGGTTGCCGGTCTTCTCGGCATACGCGGATGACCATTTGGACATGACCGGGTAGACGAAACTGGAGCCGGCGCCGGTGATGTCAGTGGCGTTTGCAGCAGCGCCGAACGTTGAAACCACGGCAATCGCGGCAATGGCAGCGAATCGAAGCGGAGATTTGTTGGAGGTCAACACGGTAGCTCCTTGAAGGGATGTCGGATGAGACCCCGCCATTTCAGGCCTTTCGTGTTGCCATTGGATGTAATGAATGTTTCAGCCAGATGACAGTGGGCGACGGATTGTCATACGCGGTCGCGGCAAGCCACTCCACCATGGGCCAGAAACCGCACCAGGCGGCGGTTTCATGCAACATCCAGTCCAAGCTGCATTTGTTCGAGCAGTTCGAACTGGCGCCAGCGATTGACCACCTTGCAGAACAGCTCGGCAGTGCGTTCGGCGTCGTACACCGCTGAATGGGCCTCGCGGCTGTCGAACGAGAGGCCGGCGGCCAGCACAGCCTTGCTCAGGACGGTCTGGCCATAGGCGAGGCCTCCCAGGCTGACCGTATCGAAGCAGCTGAAGGGATGAAACGGATTGCGCTTGTGTCCGCAGCGGCGCACCGCCTGGTTCAGAAAACCCAGGTCGAATGCCGCATTGTGGCCCACCAGGATTGCCCGTTGGCAGCCGGCCTCACGCACGGCCTCGCGCACGACATGAAAGATGTGGTCCAGCGCCAGCCGCTCGGCCAGGGCGCCGCGCAGCGGGTTGCTCGGGTCGATCCCGGTGATCTCCAGCGAACGCGGGTCCAGGTTCGCGCCGGGGAACGGCTCCACATGCGTCGACACCGTCGGTTGCAGGCACAGGAAGCCATTCGCACCGATCGTCAGCGGTACTGCGGCGATTTCGAGGAGGGCATCATGTTCGGCATCGAAGCCGCCGGTTTCCACGTCGACGACCACCGGCAGGAAGCCGCGAAACCGCTCGGCCATGCGCGATGCGGTGCTGTTGCTCAGTATTTCCATCGGTGAAGCATATCAGCCGCCTCGCGTGACGCGGGACGCGCTCGCGATCAGGAGTCCCGTCGTGCCGACATGCTGTCTTGAATGTGTCATCAAAGATGCATCCAATCGTAAAAATCCCTCGCCACACTTGTTAACTAATCGCTAGCCGGCCATCGGATCGAGGGGGCGGTTGAGATGTTTCCCACCAACTTGCGGAGAATGACATGCGTTCCAAATTGATTGCGGTGGCGATTGCTGCCGGCCTGGGCGTTACCAGTTTCACGGTCGCCGCGGCACCGGCAAAGCACAAGACGGTTGCCAAGCAGGCGGTCACCAGCCCGGCGGCCACCAGCAGCGAAGTCGAACAACTGAAGGCGCAACTGGCCGCGCTGCAGAGCAAGGTGGAGGAACTGGAGCAGCGCACCGACGCCCAGTCCGACATCAACGTCTCCACCGGCCAGGCCGTGGAAACGGTGCAGAAGGCGCAGGTTGTCAGCGATGGCAAGGTCAGCACGATCGACAAGCTGGTCAGCAACACCAAGGTCAGCGGCACCATGTTCTTCGACATGACCGACGTCAGCCACAAGGAGCAGACCGGTAGCGGCAGCTCCATCAAGAAAGACGGCCATGGCTCGGTCAATGGCGTCGGCTATGACGTGAAGCGTTTCTACCTTTCCGTCGACCACAAGTTCAACGACATCTGGTCGGCCAACCTGACCACCGATTTCAACTACGTGTCTGCCGATTCCGAGACCCAGTTGTTCGTCAAGAAGGCTTACCTGCAGGGCAAGTTCGACGACCTCTTCGCCGTGCGCTTCGGTGCGGCCGACATGCCGTGGATTCCGTACGCCGAGAAGTGGTACGGCTACCGCTTCCTGGAGAACACGATCACCGACCGTTCCATCGATGGCGGCCGCGGCACGGCCGGCGCGGCGGCCACCGGCGTCGGTTCGTTCGGCAACTCGTCGGACTGGGGTGTCCATGCGATGGGCGCCACCACCGGCGACAACGCATTCAACTACCAGGTCTCGCTGGTCAACGGCGGTGGCTACAAGAATCCGACGCGCTCCAGCGGCATGGACATCGAGGCTCGCGTCGGCTACCAGCCGATCAAGGAGATGGTCATCGCGCTCGGTGGTTACGACGGCAAGCGCGGCAAGGACGTGCAGAACGGTCAGCCGACGCGCAATGCCACGCGTGGTGACGCGTTGGTCGCCTTCCGCAACGACACCTTCGGCATCGGTGGCGAGTATTTCACCGCGCATAACTGGGATGACGTCCTGAAGTATCAGGGCGCGTCGCCGGCACCGGCGGCGATCAAGGACAAGGCTGACGGCTACTCGGTCTTTGGCGACTGGACCTTCATGCCGCAGTGGGCGTTGTTCGCTCGCTACGACAGTGTCAACTACAAGTACTCCGGTGTGAACGGTGTCTACAAGCAGCTCAAGGACACCTACTACAACGCAGGCGTCTCCTACGACGTGCTGAAGAACCTGCGTCTGGCGCTGGCCTGGAAATATGACAAGCTCGAAGGCCCGGTGGCCAGCCCGTTCACCTACAAGACGAACGAAATCGGTTTCTGGGGCATCCTGAGCTACTGAGCCTGACGGTTATCGAAAGGAGTTCGATCCAGGGACGGAAAAACGGCGGGCTTATGCCCGCCGTTTGCTTTGTTGCGTTCGGATGAGTCGGCTGCGTGCGTCACGATGCGGCTGGATTCATCCAGACGTCAAATCATCGTTCTGAAACTGTCACACGACCGCTGCATACTGCAGCTGCAGCAGTGGTCAAGGCGGCAGTGATCAAGAGTTATCGCAAGGGAGTTTCATCCACGGACGGGAAACGGCGGGCTTATGCCCGCCGTTTGCTTTTCAGGCATCGTGGACTGCCGCCGTCAGCGGTTGTCCAGCGTCGCGCCGGTCAGCAAGCCGCGCGCCAGCATGCTGCACTGGCGCCGGTACAGCAGCAGCTGCCACTGGCGCCCGCCGACCTGCCGCCACAGCACAGCCGAGCGCACGGCGGCGAGCAGGTTGGCGCGCACCTTTTCCACCACGACCGGCAGCTGCAGTTGTTGCGGGTTGCCGCTGACCATCACCCGCGGCTTCAAGGTGGACAGAGTGGAGGCGTACAGCTCGGCCAGCCGGCTGACGACCTGCGCCGAGTCCTGACCGAAATGCTCGACCTGGCGCTGCGCGGCGACGATGCCTTGCTGCAGTTTGCCGAGCAGTTCGGGCCGACCAGTCAGACTGCGCTCCAGCCGCATCACGGTCACCACCATGCGGGTCACCGCCATGTCGCGGTCACTTTCGTCGAGCTGGGCGATCAAGTTGCGCAGGCCGATCCGCACGTTGGAAATATTGCCGTAGACGCCGACGACCGAAGGTGCGTCGATGCGGAACACGCTGGCCACGCTGGCCTCCATCGCGCCGTCGTCGCAGCGACCCTCGTTGGCCAGCTGCTGCGCCAGCGCGCAGGCCTGGAACAAACCGGCGAGGGCAAGCACACGCTCTTCGTTCATGGAAAAGGTTTCAAACACGGGGTTGCGATTCTCTTGCAGGGGACGTGGGGGAAGGAGTGAATGCCGGGAGCAGGCCGCCATAAGGTGCATCGGTGGCAGCGATCACCGCGCCGCCGAGGCAGACTTCGTCATCGTAGAAGACCACCGACTGGCCCGGAGTGACCGCACGCTGCGGCTCGTCGAAGCGTACCTCAAGGCCGTCGCCGTGCACGTCGACGATGCAGGCCTGGTCGAGTTGGCGATAGCGGGTGCGGGCGGTACAGCGAAAATGGGTGGCCGGCGCGGCGCCGGCGACCCAGTTCGGCGTTTCCGTCTGCAGCCGCTGCGAATACAGCCAGCGGTTCTCGCCGCCCTGGGCCACGTACAGCACGTTCGCCAGCACGTCCTTGCCGACCACGTACCAGGCCTCGCCGCTGGCACCGTGACGGCCACCGATGCCCAGTCCGTTGCGCTGGCCCAGGGTGTAATACATCACGCCCTGGTGCTCGCCGATCAGTTCGCCTTCGGGCGTGCGCATCTCGCCAGCCCGGGCCGGGATGTATTGGGCCAGAAAGCTGCGGAAATCGCGCTCGCCGATGAAGCAGATACCGGTGGAATCCTTCTTCGCGTGGGTCGGCAGCGCCGCTTCGCGGGCCAGTTCGCGCACCCGTGGCTTCTCGATGTCGCCCAGCGGAAACAGCGTGGCGGCGAGTTGCTGCTGGCCCAGCGCGTGCAGGAAATAACTCTGGTCCTTCGCTGCGTCGATCGCACGCAGCAGGCGGTAATGACCCTCGTGAAAATCGACGCGGGCGTAGTGACCGGTGGCGATCTTCTCGGCGCCCAGCGCATGGGCTTCGTCCAGAAACGTCTTGAACTTGATCTCGCGGTTGCACAGGACGTCGGGGTTTGGCGTGCGCCCAACGCGATATTCGGCGAGGAAATGCTCAAACACGCCGTCCCAGTATGCCGCGGCAAAATTGCGCGCATGGAACGGAATGCCGAGTCGGCCGCATACCGCCACGGCGTCCTTGCGGTCGGCGTCGGTGGTGCAGGGGCCGGAGCGGTCGTCCTCCTCCCAGTTCTGCATGAACAGGCCTTCGACCTGATGGCCGGCCTGTTGCAGCAGCAGGGCTGCGACCGAGGAGTCGACGCCACCGGAGATGCCGAGCATCACCTTCACGGCTGGCGGCCTTCAGGTAGATAACTCAACGTATCCAGCGGCAAGCGTTGCCCGGCCAGCCAGGCATCGATGCTCAGCAAAACCATCGGGCTGCGCAGGCGGTCGCCCAGTGCGGCGATCTCGGCGCGCGTGAGCCACAGCGCACGGCGGATGTCGGTATCCAGCGGGCGCTCGGGATCATGGCTGACGGCGCGGGCGGCGAAGCTGAAACGCACTACCACGGCGCCATGCTCGGTACTGCGCCATTGGTGCACGCCGATCAGGTGCTGCAGTTCCACCGTCCAGCCGGTTTCCTCCAGCGTTTCGCGCACGGCGGCCGCAACCAGGCTTTCACCGTCGTCCAGGTGGCCGGCAGGCTGGTTGTAGGCGAGGCGACTGTTTACTTCTTCTTCCACCATCAAGTAACGGTCGCCGTCGGCCACCACGCAGGCGACGGTGACATGCGGGCGCCAGATCTCGGCGGTGGGAACGGAATCGACCATGGGAAACGGCAAGGGGCTGGAAAAGCAGCCATTGTGCCATTACCTATGCAGACGGTCGCTGCGGAGAGCTGCATATCCCGCGCGGCGTATACTTCAAATCAGAGATCACACCCCAAGAAACCATGGCCCACGAATCCGAACATGAGCACGACAGCGGCCGCGGTCTGGCGCTGGAAACCGCCAAGCCGGAGGTGGCGCGACCGCCACTGTTTCAGGTGCTGCTGCTGAATGACGACTTCACCCCGATGGATTTCGTGGTCGAGGTGTTGCGCAGTTTTTTCAACCTGGACCAGGAGCAGGCGGTACAGGTGATGTTGCATGTACATACCCGTGGCAAGGGCGTATGTGGTGTATTTACCCGCGAGGTGGCTGAAACCAAGGTCACCCACGTCAACGAATATTCACGTTCCCATCAGCACCCGTTGTTGTGCACTATGGAAAAGCTCTGAGTGACCCCATTTTGTGCTCATCGCGGCGCTGAAGGCCGCTCAACTTTTCAAGCGGAGACGATCCGAATGTTCAGCAAGGATCTGGAAGTCACCATCGGCCATTGCTACAAGCAGGCCCGCGAACAGCGTCATGAGTTCATGACGGTGGAGCATT
>DAHUXL010000025.1 GCA_027307195.1 Rhodanobacter sp.
GCCCAGCCATTGCAGTTGATCGAGCGCCTCCAGTTCCGGCGCGCGGCCGCCGCGGCGTGGCGTCAGTGCATAGCGGAAGCCGTCGTGCCGCAGCAGCGTATGGCCATCGAACGCGAGCGCTGCAACCACCGGCAGTTCGGCATCGGCCAGCTCCTGCGCGAACGCATGTTCCTCGATGATCGCGGCGTCGCTCCAGCGACCGGGCCGATAGAATTTCGCGATCACTGGCGACGTCTCTTCCAGTCCGACCTGCCACACACGGTTCTCGTAACTGTTCAGCGCCAGCAGGCGGCCGTCCGGCCACAGCCCGCAAGCGCTGACTGCGTCGAGCACCAGGTCTGGCGTGAGGCTGGCGTAGGGCGCGTCGTTGCTCAACGCAGCCCCACGGTGCGCGCGGCGATCACCGCCATGGTGATGCGTGAGATGCAGACCAGCACCCCTTCCTCGTTCTCGATGCGGATCTCCCACACCTGGGTGGTGCGACCGATATGCAGCATGCGCGCGGTACCGGTGACGGTGCCGCTGCGCACGCCGCGGATGTGGTTGGCGTTGATGTCGAGGCCGACCGCCAGTTCCTTCTCCGGATCGAGCGTGAGCATCGCCGCGGTGCTGCCCAGCGTCTCGGCCAGCACCACCGAGGCGCCACCGTGCAACAGACCGTACGGCTGGTGGGTGCGATGGTCGACCGGCATGGTGCCCTGCAGCCAGTCGTCGCCGATCGCGCTGATGCGGATGCCCAGCGTCTCCATCATGGTGTTGGCGCTCCACGCGTTGATGCGGGCGAGGTCGGTGGGCTGCTTCCAGAGGCTCATCGTTGATTCCTGTGTGTCGAGCCCGCATTGTTGTCTGCTGCGATCGCAACGACAATGCATCTGGTGTTTACCGTCACTCTCAAATCCTCCGACCGCCAGTTTTCGGTGGCCGCCGGCGAAACCGTGCTGGAAGCGGCGCAGCGGGCGGGTGTGGCACTGCCGTATTCCTGTCGTGCCGGGGTCTGCGGCAGCTGCAAGGCGACCTTGCTGCAAGGGCATTGCGAGTACCCGCGCAATCCGCCGCTGGCGCTCAGTGCCAGCGCGCTGGCGCATCACGCGGTTCTGCTATGCCAGGCGGTGCCGACCAGCGATCTGCTGCTGGAGGCGCGCGAGGTGACCTCGGTGGAGGACATCGCGCGGCGTCAGCTCGGCATGGTAGTGACCGAAAAATGGCGGCTGGCGTCGGACGTGATCGGTCTGCATCTGCTGCCAGCACATGGCGAGCGCCGGCTCAACCGGCTGCCGGGCCAGTACGTGGACGTGCTGCTGGAGGACGGCAGGCGGCGACCGTTCTCGATCGCCAACGGCCCGCAGGCGGACGGCATGATCGAGCTGCACGTGCGGCATGTGGCCGGCGGCGGCTTCACCTCGTGGGTCAACGATGCACTGAAGGTGGGCGACCACCTGCGGATCGAGGGACCGCTGGGCACCTTCGTACCGCGCGAGGATTCCGAGCGGCCGATGCTGTTCATGGCCGGCGGCACCGGTTTCGCACCGGTCAAGGCCATCGTCGAGCACTTCATCGCGCTCGGCACACGCCGGCCGATGCAGTTGTACTGGGGCGCACGCGCGGCGACGGATCTGTATCTGCGCCCGCTGGCCGAACGCTGGGCGCGTGAACTGCCAAATATGCAGTTCCACGCCGTGGTATCCGACCCGGATCAGAGTGCGGGCCTGCGCACCGGGCTGGTGCATGAGGCGCTGCTGGCGGATCACCCCGATTTATCGGGCCACGACCTGTACATGAGTGGGCCGCCGGCGATGATCGACGCCGCGCACCCGCTGTTCCTCGATGCCGGGCTGCCGGAAGAGCGGCTGTACTACGACTCGTTCGAATACGCGCCGGATGTGCTGGCGCAGATCATCGCCGCGCGAGCAGGCATTCACGATCTTTGAGCCGCTTTTCTTGTGGGAAAGGCTTCAGCCACGATGGCTCTTCGCGCTGTCTGAAAAGCATCGCGGCTGAAGCCGCTCCCACAGGCGCGTGCCTATTTGTTGCCTTTGGCAACCGGCAGCTGCGCCGCATGCCACGCCAGCACACCGCCGCCCAGCGTGTAGACCTTCTCGAAGCCGGCCTTGACCAGCCGCTGCGCGGCCTTGACCGAATTGCCGCGGCCGTCCTTGTCCATCACCACGACGGGCATGTCCTTGGTCTTGGCCAGTTCCTTCTTTTCCGGGTCGAACTGGCTCATCGCCACGTGCTTGGCGCCGGGCACGTGCATCTTCTCGAAGTCGGCAATCGACGACAGGTCGATAAGCAGCGGGGTTTCACGATTGATCAGCAAGGTGAGTCCGGCCGGAGTCAGCTCCTTGGTCTTGCTGAAGAGTTCCATCACCAGCGTGGCGACCAGCGCCACCAGCAGGATCACGAACAGGGCCGCCAGGGCCACGTGATTGCCGATAAATTGGGGGAGCTTGTGCAGGATATCGTTCATCGTCAGTCCACGGTGCTTTGCTGGCACCCGCTCGGGTAAACCGCCGATTATACGGGTACGGCGTGCCCGCCGTGGCCGGCTCAGTCCTGCGTGATATCCGGCAGCCCGCTGGTCAGCCACCAGTGCTTGGTCTTCTCGTCGTAGTGCCAGGTCTGGTGATCGACGACGGTGCGCTCGGACTGGGTATGCAGGTTGACGATGCTGATCTGCGCCGTCTGCTGCACGTCGAAGTCGCCGGTCGGCACCGGGCCTGCGTCGGCGTCATACTCACTTACACGCACCTGCTGGTAACGCGCCAGATCCAGCTTGCTGAGCGGGTGGGCGACGCGTGCGGCGGGTTCGATGAACTGCTCCGCACTCTGGAAATCACCCCACCGCAGCGTGTTGCCATAGGCGGTGAGCGTGGTGGTCAGCGCGTCGCTGCGGGTCTTGGTGGCGCAGCCAGCCAGCAACAGCACGGACGACACGGCGAAGATGCTCAGGATGCGGCGCATGGGTGGTCTTCCCGATGGATACCCGCCCATTCTGCCTCAAGCGGACGTCGGCGGCTCAATCGCGCCAGATTCAGTCGCGTCGTTTGGCCACGAAGCGTGCGCTCAGCGTGGCGGCGGGCTTGCCGTCATCGCCCGGCACCACGCAGGCGACTTCGATGCGTGCCCGGCCGCGGGTGGTCAGCGTGTTGAAGAACGTGGCCCAGTTCGCCGTCGCCGCCAGCCGTGCCTCGCTGCGGAAGTCCTGCCACAGCGGCGACAGGTAGCGCACGTTCGATTCGGCCACGAACACATCGCAGTCATGGCCGTACCGGCGCAGCGCCATTTCCACCAGCGCCCAGCCGCTCAGGGTCATCAGGCTGACCAGGCTGCCGCCGAACGCGCAGCCCTTGTCGTTGACGTTCGGTGGCAGCGGCGCCAGCAGGCTGAGCATGTCGTCGTCGCTGTGGATCAACTGCAGATCCATTGCATGGGCCAGAGGAATTTCGTCGCGGATGAACTGGATCAGCGCCTGTGCCTGCGCGGTGGTGTCGTCGGTCGTGCTCACGTTGATCCGGAGTCCGTGGGGAGGGGAAGACCTCCCAGTGTAGGGCGGCCGTTACACTGCGGCCATCGCGACAATCGGATGCGCATGCGGATGCAGCGACAATCTCCAGGGGACAACGAGAATCTGCGCGGGCGGATCGTGGTGATCACGCGTCCCGCCGGCACCGCCGCGGCGTTGGCGCGCCGGGTGCGTGCGCTTGGCGGCGTGCCGCTGTTGCTGCCGGGGCTGGCCTTGCGCGGGGTGGCCGATGAGGCCGCTGCGCGCGCCGGTCTGCAGGCGGCGCTGAGGGATGAATTGCTGGTGTTCACCAGTCCCGCGGCGGTGCTTCACGCTGCGACCCTGGTGCCGTTGCAGACGGCGGCGACCGTGCTGGCGGTGGGTCAGGGCACGGCGCGGGCATTGCGTCGATATGGCATTGCTGCGCCACTGTCACCGCAACGGCAGGACAGCGAAGGCCTGCTGGAGCATCCCGTCTTGCAGGACCTGCGTGGTCGCCGCGTTGCCCTGATCGGCGCCTCCGGTGGTCGTGGCGTGTTGCGCGAACAGCTCGCCGCGCGCGGTGCACGATTGCGCGAGCTGCATGTGTATCGGCGGGCACCGCCACGACTGGATCGCCGTCACGTCGATGCGTTGCTGCAATTGCCAGCCTCGGCGTGCGTGCTGCTGTCCAGCGCCGAAGCGCTGCAGAATCTGCAGCAGTTGTTGCCGCCGCCGGCATGGGCGCGGCTGTGCGCAGCAACTGCGGTGGTCAGCAGTGAGCGGTTGGCCGTTGCCGCCCGCGACGCGGGTTTCGTTCGCATTGTGCTGGCCGCCTCGGCGCTGTCGGCCGATCTGCTTGATGCAGCACGTCGCGCGAGCTGATTCTTCACGTCGTCGTGCTACGAACGCTGGCGTATGGGCTGCTAGCATGTGCGCATGAGCAGCGTAGACAAGCCGAACGAGCCCGCCGCGCCCGAGGGCGCCCGTCCCGACCCCATCGTGGTCGATCCGTTGCCGACACGTCCGGCGCGGGTTGCGGCTTCGAAGCCAGCGCCACCATCGCGCGGTGGCGGCAGTCTGGCGCTGGCGGTGCTGCTGGCCTTGATTGCGCTGGGCGCGTCCGGGTACATCGGCTGGCGCCAATGGCAACAAGAGCAGGGTAGCGCTGCCGACAATCAAAACGTGGCCGGTCTGCAGCAGCGTGTGGGCACGCTGGAAACCACGCTGGCCGGCGTCAACAGCGAACGCAGCAGCCTCAATCAGCGCCTCAGCGATGCAGCGGCGGTCAACCGTACGCTGCGCGAGGAGCTGCTCGGTCAGACCGAACGCACGCGCAATCTCGAAGACGCGGTGGCGAAGCTCGCCGAGAAGAGCCTGTCCGGCCACGACGCGATGCTGCTGGATGAAACCGAGTCGCTGCTGCGCATGGCCGGCGAACGATACACGCTGTTCCATGACGCGCAGGGCGCCGCGGCCGCGTACGCGCTGGCCGACCAGACCCTGGCTGCGGTCAACGATGGTGCGTTCAGTGGGCTGCGCCAGAGCATCGGCGCCGAACGCGAGGCACTGGCGAAGAGCCAGCCGGCCACGCAGGCCAGCGCATTGCAGCAGCTGACCGAACTGCGTGGCACCCTCGACAGCCTGCCGCTGAAACCGCTCAACCCGCCTGCTGCGACGCAGATGCCGGACGCGTGGTCGCGCATCGGTCGTGCGCTGGCCAGCGTGGTCAGCGTGCAACGCGACAACGGCGCGCCGCTGGCGGTGGCCGACGCGCGTTTCGCGCGCGAACTGGCCGCGCTCGATCTGGCCCAGGCGCAGGCCGCGCTGCTGGCCTACGACAGCAAGGCCTATGCGGCCGCGCTGCAACGCGTGGACAACAGCCTGTCGACCCAGTTCGACGACACTGCGCCAGCGGTGCAGCAGGCGCGCAAGACACTGGCCGAACTGGCCACGCAGCTGCCGACCAGCGCACCGGTGCAGCTCGGCGCCGCGCTGACGGAGCTGCGCAACCTGCGCGCGGTGCATGCGCTCAGCCCGGCCGCGGCCAACGCCGCACCGGCTCATGCCGGCAGTGCCACCCCGGCGGGCGGAGTCCGGCCATGAGGGTGTGGCGCTGGATCCTGCTGCTGGTGGTCGTCGCCACGCTGGTCGCGTTCGGCTGGCACTGGGTAGCCGAGGATCCCGGCTATGTGCTGTTGCGTCTGCGCGGGTGGCGAGTCGAAACCACGCTGGTCGCGGCGGTTCTGATTCTGTTGCTGGCGTGGGCGTTGCTCACGGCCGCGTGGCGTCTGCTGCGCTGGCCGTTCGGCGCATTCTCGCGCCGGCATCGGCGGCTCAGCCAGCAGCGCATGGGCGATGGCCTGATTGCGTTGATCGAAGGTCGCCACGGCGACGCCGAGCGCGATCTCAATCGCGCCTCACGTCTGGACAGCTTGCGCGGCCCGGCTCTGCTGGCTGCCGCTGAAGCGGCCTCGCGTCGTGGCGAACACGGTCGTGCGCTGGAAGCATTGAACCAGGCCTCGCAGTCCGCACCGCAGGCGGCCCGCGTGCTGCGTGCGCGCGTGCTGCGTCGCGATGGCAAACCGGCCGAAGCGCTCGCGCTGCTGGCGCCCGAAGCCGACAAGGGTACGTTGACGCCGGGTGGCTGGCGCGAGCTGGCGCTGGCAGCTTTGGCGCATGGTGATATCCGGCGTGCTCGCGAAGCGCTCGATCCGCTGCAGAAGAGCGGCGCGCTCGGCAGCCGTGCCTATGCCGCACTGGAAACTCAGGTACTCACCGCGACGATCAATGTCGCGCCCGATGGCGCCAGCCTCAACACGCTGTGGTCGCAACTGCCGAAGGCGCAGCGTCGGGTGCCCGCGGTAATCGACGCGTATGCGCGCCGCGCGGCCGGCTTCGGCCTGACCCTGCCGGCGATGGATGAAGTGGAATCCGCGCTGCGCCGCGAGTGGTCGCCGTTGCTGATCGAAACCTACGGCACGCTGGCCGGCGACGACGTCGAAGCACGCCTGCGCCGCGCCGAAGGCTGGCTCGACGCGCATCCGAACGACGCCAACCTGCTGCTCACGCTGGGCCGCATGTGCGTGCGGCTCAAGCTGTGGGGCAAAGCCCGCCAGCATCTCGAACGCTCGCTCGCGCTGACGCCGAGTGCGGCCTCGTGGGAAGCACTGGGAGATATGTTTGCCGAGCAGGGCGATGCGGAGCAGGCGCAGCGCTGCTATCGCAACGCGCTGGCGTTCGGGCGTGGCGAAGCGATCAAGCCACTGGTGCAGAGTGCACGCAGCGGCCAGCTCGATACCCAGCCGATCGCGATCGAGGAACGCGATGTGCATGGCGTGCCGCGGTTGCGAGAATAAGTTCTTCAGCGACACGACTGGCCATGCCATTGAATGCTTGCGGAGCCGTCGATGCTGCCGTCCGCCCGGATACGCATCCAGCGACGGTAAAGCCGAGTCTGTCGAACAGAGGCTTCGTTGTTTTGGTCTTGCGAAAAAACATTGTTCTGTCTCCTCGCGGGGCCTTACATCGGCGTCAGATTCGCATACGCCGCCACCAGCCATTTGCTGCCGGCTGCTTCGAAATTCACCTGCAGTCGCGTGTGCGCGCCGCTTCCCTCGGCACTGATCACCACGCCTTCGCCGAAGCTGGGGTGGCTGACGCGCTGGCCGAGTTTCACCGGCAGGGTTTCTTCCAGCGATGACGAGGTTTCGCGCGGGCGTCCGGCGTACATCGGCCGGGTGACCTGCACGCGCGGGCGCACTTCGTCGATCAGTTCCGCCGGCATCTCGCCGAGGAAGCGCGACGGTCGCGCCAGCATTTCAGTGCCGTGCATGCGACGCGATTCGGCGTGGGTGACGATGAGTTTCTCGCGGGCGCGGGTGATGCCGACGTAGGCGAGCCGGCGCTCCTCCTCCAGCCGGCCCTCGTCGTCGACCGAGCGCTGGCTGGGGAACAGGCCTTCTTCCATGCCGACGAGGAATACCACCGGAAACTCCAGACCCTTGGCCGAATGCAGGGTCATCAGCTGCACGCAGTCGTCCCAGGCTTCGCCCTGGTTCTCGCCGGCTTCCAGGGTGGCGTGCGACAGGAACGCGGACAGTTCGCTGAGGCCGGCGTCGATGTCCTCGGCGGTGCGCTCGAAGCGGCTGGCGACGTTGACCAGTTCGTCCAGGTTTTCCACCCGCGACTCGGCGTTGCCACGCGAGTCCTTCTCGTAGAAGTCGCGCAGGCCGGTGTGGGTGATCGCGTGGTCGATCTGTTCGGCGAGGGTCAAGCCGCCCTTTTCGTCTTCGGGAATGAGCGGCTGGAATGCGCGTGCCATCTCGTCGATCAGCACGAAGAACGCCTTTACCGCATTCTTCGCGCGACCGGCGAGTTCACTGCCACTGCTCAACTCGACCAGTGCCGACTCCCACATCGAGGTGTTGTCGCTGCGCGCGCGCCGGCGCAGTGCGTCCAGCGTGCGGTCGCCGATGCCGCGCGGCGGCGTGTTCACCGCGCGCTCGAACGCCGCGTCGTCGTGACGGTTCGCGGTGAGGCGCAGATACGCCA
The DNA here is from genome assembly GCA_027307195.1 of Rhodanobacter sp. Classification (GTDB taxonomy): domain Bacteria; phylum Pseudomonadota; class Gammaproteobacteria; order Xanthomonadales; family Rhodanobacteraceae; genus Rhodanobacter. The sequence continues at coordinate 8,036 of DAHUXL010000025.1, forward strand.
GCGCGTCCTTGACCTCGGCGCGCTCGAAGAAGCGCTGGCCGCCGTAGACGCGGTACTTGATGTCGCGCTGGATCAGCTGTTCCTCGAAGTTGCGCGATTGCGCATTCGAGCGATACAGGATCGCGCACTCCTTCGCCTGGCCGTGCTCGTTGATGTATTCGCGGATGCGCTCGATCACGAAGCGCGCCTCGTCCTGCTCGTTGTAGGCGGCGTACAGCGCGATGCGCTCACCGTCCTCACCCGCGGTCCACAGCTGCTTGCCGAGGCGACTGCCATTGCGCTGGATCACGCTGTTGGCGGCTTTCAGGATGGTCGAGGTGGAGCGGTAGTTCTGTTCCAGCTTGATCGTGCGGGCACCGGGGAAGTCGCGCAGGAATTGCGCCATGTTCTCGACCTTGGCGCCGCGCCAGCCGTAGATCGACTGGTCGTCGTCGCCGACCGCAAAGACTTTGCCGGTGGCGCCGGCGAGCACGCGGATCCACGCGTACTGCAGCGTGTTGGTGTCCTGGAATTCGTCGATCAGCAGATGCCGCCAGCGCTGCTGGTAGTGCTCCAGCACGGCCGGGTTCTTCAACCACAACTCGTGCGCGCGCAGCAGCAGTTCGCCGAAGTCGACCAGGCCGGCACGGCGGCAGGCGTCTTCGTAGCCCTTGTAGATATTGACGAAGGTGTGCGTGACTGGATGGTCGCGATGCTCGATGCCGTCCGGCCGCTTGCCCTCGTCCTTCCAGTTGTTGATCTGCCAGCAGGCCTGACGCGGTGGATACTTCGCATCGTCCAGCCCCAGCCCGGCGACCACACGCTTGACCAGCCGCAGCTGGTCGTCCGAGTCGAGGATCTGGAAGGTTTCCGGCAGGCCCGCCTCGCGCCAGTGCCGCCGCAACAGGCGATGCGCGATGCCATGGAAAGTGCCCACGGTGAGGCCCTGGGTGCCGCCGGGAATCAGCGCCTCCAGCCGCGCGCGCATCTCGCCGGCCGCCTTGTTGGTGAAGGTGACGGCGAGGATCGCCCACGGCGGCACCCGTTCGGCCTGGGTCAGCCAGCCGATGCGGTGGGTGAGTACGCGGGTCTTGCCGGAGCCGGCGCCGGCCAGCACCAGGTAGTGGCCGGGCGGGGCGCAGACAGCTTCGCGCTGGGCTTCGTTGAGCGGGTCGATCAGGTACGAGACATCCATCGTGCCCATTGTAGTGGCCACAAAGAAAAACCGCCGCGGCTGCGGCGGTTTCTGGTGGTCTCGCCGAGGCTCAGCTTCTCTTGCTGGCGATGCCGCCGACGACCAGCAGGCCACCGAGCACGATGCCGGCGATGCCGATCCACTGCGGTACGGACTTGGTATGGGTAGCTTCGATCTTGGCCGGACCAAGCTGCGCCACGGTCTCGGTCTCTTTGTAACTGCCGTTGCCGACAGTGACCCAGATGCCTGCGATGAGCAGGATGATGCCGGCGATGAGAAGTCCTGCGCGCATGGATGTTCCCCTTGGTGAATGTGGCCCGAGTATGCCGGGCATCGGTGTGCAGGAAATGTACAGACGTGACGGGAACGCCGGCAATAAAAAGCCCCGGAGGCTAGGGGGGAGCCTCCGGGGCGGGGCAAACGCGAAGACCCAGGGGAGAGGTTCGCGTCTGTGGCGGCTCAGGGAGGTGAGCCAGCCATGGATGCCGTTGCGTGCATCCGTACTGTTAGTGCGTGATTTGCCGAAAAAGTTGCAGGATTTCCGAAGAAATTTAAAAACGATTCATTCTCATGAAAACTTAACCGCCAAGTCGTTGTTGCGGCAGAGTATCTACGTGATCGCGCTTAATGTGCCTCGTCCCAGTTCGCACCCACACCGACATCGACCAGCAACGGCACCGCCAGTTCCGCCGCGCCGGACATCCGCTCGATCACCGCGGCGCGCACTTCGTCGACGGCATCCGAGCGCACCTCGAACACCAGTTCATCATGCACCTGCATCAGCATGTGGGCGTCGTCGCGGCCTTTCAGCCAGCCGGCCACCGCGATCATCGCGCGCTTGATGATGTCGGCTGCGCTGCCCTGCATCGGTGCGTTCACGGCGGCGCGCTCGGCGCCCTGGCGCAGGCCCTGATTGCGCGAGGTGAGATTTTCCAGATACAGCCGGCGGCCGAAGATGGTTTCGACGTAGCCGTCGCGATGCGCCTGCTCGCGCGTCGCGTCCATGAACGCGCGCACGCCGGGATAGCGCGAGAAATAGCGGCCCATGTAATCGCCGGCCTCGCCACGGTCGACGCCGAGCTGGCGCGCCAGCCCGAATGCACTCATGCCGTACATCAGGCCGAAGTTGATCGCCTTGGCCGCGCGGCGCTGGTTGGTGGTGATCTCCTCAGGCGGCACTCCGAACACTTCCGCCGCGGTGGCACGATGCACGTCGCCGCCGGAATGGAACGCGCGCAGCAGGCCTTCGTCGCCGGACAGGTGCGCCATGATGCGCAGTTCGATCTGCGAGTAATCCGCCGCGAGAACTTTCCATCCCGGCGGCGCGATGAACGCCTGGCGGATGCGCCGGCCTTCCTCGGTGCGCACCGGAATGTTCTGCAGGTTCGGATCGGACGAGGATATCCGCCCGGTCGCCACCGAACCCTGGTGATAGCTGGTGTGCACGCGACCGGTACGCGGGTTGACGATGCCGGACAGCTTGTCGGTGTAAGTCGAGCGCAACTTGGCCAGGCCACGGTAGTCGAGGATCAGCCGCGGCAGTTCATGCGTATCGGCGATGGCTTCCAGCGCTTCCTCGTTGGTGGATGGCTGGCCGGTCGGTGTCTTCATTTTCGCCTGCAGGCCGAGTTCGTCGAACAGCACCGCCTGCAATTGTTTGGGCGAATCGAGATTGAATTCGTGCCCGGCCAGAACGTACGACTGCTGCTGCAGTTCCAGCATGCGCCTGCCCAGCTGCTGGCTCTGCCGGCGCAGCTCGTCGCCATCGATCAGCACGCCGCGCTGCTCCATCCCGGCCAGCACCGGCACCAGCGGGATCTCGATGTCTTGGTAGACCTTGCGCAGCGCCGGCACGCTTTCGAGCTTCGGCCACAGCGCGAGGTGCAGGCGCAAGGTGATGTCGGCATCCTCGGCGGCGTAGCGGCAGGCGGTGTCCAGGTCCACCTGCGAGAACGAGATCTGCTTGGCGCCCTTGCCGGCGACCTGTTCGTACTTGATCGTCTCGTAGCCGAGGTATTTCTTCGCCAGCGAGTCCATGTCGTGGCGCGTGGCGGTGGCGTTCCACACGTAGGATTCCAGCATCGAATCGTGCTTCAGGCCCTGCACCACGATGCCGTAGTTCGACAGGATGTTGATGTCGTACTTCGCGTGCTGGCCGAGCTTCGGCCGGGTGGGATCCTCGAACATCGGTTTCAGCGTGCGCAACACCGCGTCGCGATCGAGCTGTTTCGGCACACCGGGATAATCGTGGCCGAGCGGGATGTAACAGGCCTTGCCCGCTTCCACCGCGAAGCTGATGCCGACAATGTCCGCGCGCATCGCGTCGATGCTGGTGGTCTCCGTGTCGAATGCGATCAGCGGCGCATGGCGCAGCTTTTCCAGCCAGGCATCGAATTGGGATTGGGTGGTGACCAGCTCGTATTCGCCGGGTGCAGACAGGGCTGCATCCGGCGCGATGGTGCTGCTTGCCGGCTGCGATGCCGGAGCAGGTGGCGTATCTGATGTACTGGCGGACTCGTCCGCACGTGCCGTGGGCGTCGCGGCGTCCAGATCCTTCAGTGCCGCCTTGAACTCGTAGCGGGTGTACAGCTCGCGCAGCTGCGCGGTGTCGGCGTCGCGCTGGGCCAGGTCGGTGGGGCCGAACTCCAGCGGCACGTCGGTCTTGATCGTCACCAGCTCGCGCGACAACGGCAGTCGCGGCAGCGCCTCGCGCAGGCTCTCGCCGATCTTGCCGCCGACCTTGTCGGCGTTCGCGATCACGCCGTCCAGCGTGTGGTATTCGGCCAGCCACTTGGCGGCGGTCTTGGGGCCGCACTTGGGTACGCCCGGCACGTTGTCGACGGTATCGCCGGTGAGCGCGAGGAAGTCGATGATCTGCTCCGGCCGCACACCGAACTTCTCCATTACGCCGTCGCTGTCCATGACCGTATTGCTCATGGTGTTGACCAGGGTGACGTGCGGGCTGACCAGCTGCGCCATGTCCTTGTCGCCGGTGGAAACCAGCACTTCGATGCCGAGCGCCCGGGCCTGTACGGCCAGCGTGCCGATCACGTCGTCGGCCTCGACACCGGGTACGCGCAGGATCGGGAAGCCGAGCGCGCCGACGATCGCCAGCATCGGCTCGACCTGCGCGCGCAGGTCGTCCGGCATCGGCGGGCGA
>DAHUXL010000031.1 GCA_027307195.1 Rhodanobacter sp.
CAACCTGATCTGGATCGATCTGGAGATGACCGGCCTCGACACCGACAACGACTCGATCCTCGAGATCGCCACGGTAGTCACCGACAAGGAGCTGAATGTGCTGGCCGACGGCCCGGTATTCGCGATACGTCACGAGATCGACCGGCTGGAGTCGATGGACAGCTGGAATACCAACCAGCACCACAAGTCGGGTCTGTGGCGACAGGTGCTGATCTCGGAAACCGATCACGCGATGGCCGAGCAGGCCACGGTCGATTTCCTGCGCGCGTGGGTGCCACCGGGCAAGTCGCCGATGTGCGGCAATTCGATTTGCCAGGACCGCCGTTTCATGCATCGGCAGATGCCGCGGCTGGAGCGCTACTTCCATTACCGCAACCTGGACGTGTCCACGCTCAAGGAGCTGGCGCGGCGCTGGGCCCCGGAGATTGCCAAGAGTGTCGGCAAGGAGTCGGCGCATACGGCGCTGTCGGACATCCGCGATTCCATCGCCGAACTGCGCCACTACCGCCGTTTCATGGGCGAGCTGGGCGGCAAGGTCGAGGCCTGAGTGCGCCATCGGTTGCCGGATCCAGCAAGGTAATCACCAGTGAGGTAATCAGCATGTCGAACGATCTGTTTGCGACGGTACTGGATTGTGCCGGGCGTCCGTTGCGGCTGGATCGTGCGCGGGTGGTCGGTATCCTCAATGTCACACCCGATTCGTTCTCCGACGACGGTGCGCATGCCAGCGTGGAAGCCGCCGTGGCGCATGGTTTGCGCATGGCGGAGGAGGGTGCCGACATGCTCGATGTCGGCGGCGAATCCACCCGACCCGGTGCGGCTGATGTACCCGTCGAGGAAGAGCTGCGCCGCGTGCTGCCGGTGATCGAGCAGCTGATCGCGCGGACCACGCTGCCGATCTCGATCGACACTTCCAAGCCAGAGGTGATGCGCGCCGCGGTGGTGGCTGGCGCCGGTATGATCAACGACGTGTACGCCTTGCGCCGCGATGGTGCGATGGATGCGGTTGCCGAACTGGGCGTCCCCGTGTGCCTGATGCACATGCAGGGCGAGCCGCGCAGCATGCAGGCCGATCCGCATTACGCCGACGTGGTCGGCGAAGTGCACCGTTTTCTGACCGACCGGCTGTTCGCCTGCGAGCTGGCCGGAATCGACCGGCGCAAGGTGCTGGTCGACGTCGGTTTCGGTTTCGGCAAGACGCTGGAACACAACCTGGCACTGCTGTGCGCACTGGAACGCTTCAGCAATCTGGGCAGTGGCGTGTATGCGGGGCTGTCGCGCAAGTCGATGATCGGCACGCTGACCGGACGAACCGAACCGGCCGATCGCGCGGCAGGTTCCGTCGCCGCCGCGCTGATCGCGGTCCAGCGCGGGGCGCGGATGGTGCGCGTGCACGATGTGGCTGCCACCGTGGATGCGCTTGCGGTGTGGCAGGCCGTGCATGCGGCCGACGTGGTGCCGCGACGTGATGACAAAAAGCCCGCGATGCCACGCTGGCCTGACGACGATTGAGCGCCGCGGCGAGGACAGGGCGGCGCTATGCTGCGCGGCAGGGACAGGGAAACCCCATGGGACGATGGACACGATGAATCAACGCAAATATTTCGGTACGGATGGTATTCGCGGACTGGTCGGGCAGTGGCCGATCAGTGCGGATTTCATGTTGCGACTGGGCCGCGCCGTCGGCAGCGTGCTGGCGCGCGAAGGCAAGGAACGGCCCCAGGTGTTGATAGGCAAGGACACCCGCATCTCCGGTTACATGTTCGAGGCGGCGCTGGAAGCCGGCCTGGTGGCGGCCGGTGCGGATGTGGGCCTGCTCGGCCCGATGCCGACGCCGGCAGTGGCGTTCCTGACCCGCTCGATGCGGGCCCAGACCGGCATCGTGATCAGCGCCTCGCACAATCCACACCACGACAACGGCATCAAGTTCTTCTCCGCCAACGGCGAGAAGCTGTCCGATGCGGTCGAACTGGCGATCGAGCAGGAAGTCGACGCCGACTTCGTGACTGTGCCGTCGGAGCAGCTTGGCAAAGCCACCCGGGTCAGCGATGCGGTGGCGCGTTATGCCGAATTCTGCAAGGCCACGGTGGCGGAGGATTTCAGCCTGCGTGGCCTCAAGATCGTGCTGGACTGCGCGCATGGCGCGACCTATCAGGTCGCCCCCAAGGTGTTTGCCGAACTGGGTGCCGAGGTGCTGGCGATCGGCGACAAGCCGGACGGCTTCAATATCAATCACAACGTCGGTTCGACCCATCCGCAGGCCTTGCAGCAGGCGGTGCTGGCGCACGGTGCCGATATCGGTATCGCGTTCGACGGTGACGGCGACCGGGTAATGCTGGTCGACCGGCATGGCGCGTTGGCTGATGGTGACGACATCCTCTACGTGCTGGCGCGCAGCCTGCATGCGCAGGGGCGGCTCAAGGGGCCGGTGGTTGGCACCTTGATGAGCAACTACGGTCTGCAGCTGGCGTTGGCGGAACTCGACGTACCGTTGATACGCGCCAACGTTGGCGATCGCTATGTAATGCAGCAACTGAAGCAGCATGGCGGCATGCTCGGCGGTGAAACGTCCGGCCATATCCTGAGCCTGGACAGGGCGACTACTGGCGACGGCATCGTTGCCGCACTGGCCGTACTGGAGGCGTTGACCTCGTCCGGTCAGGATCTGGCCACGGCCCGTCAGGGCCTGAAGAAATTGCCTCAAGTCATGCTCAATGTGCGCGCCAACGGCGCTCGCGAGGCGCTGTCCAGCAGCGAAGTGCAGCTGGCGTTGGCCGAGGCGGAGCAAACCCTGCAAGGTCGTGGTCGGGTTGTGCTGCGGGCTTCCGGTACCGAACCGCTGGTGCGCGTCACCATCGAGGGCGCTGATGCGGCGGAAGTGCAGCAGTTGGCAGAAAGGCTCGCGGGGATTGTAAAATCCGCAGCCGAACGCTCGTGAACCTGTAGCAGTACTAGGTCGCCATGGATTGGCCCGACGTGCCCCGCTTTTGCGGTCGCGGATGATTTGACCGCACGTCAACCTTGTGGACTACAGCCATGAAGCATGTTCCCACCCTCGATATCCGTCGTTACGACACCGACCGCGATGCATTTGTCGCTGAGCTCGGGGCGGCCTACCGTGAATTCGGTTTTTGCTGCATCAGTGGCCACGGCATTCCACGCGAGCTGATCGACAGTTCCTACAACGTGTTCCAGCGCTTCTTCGCGCTGCCGACCGAAACCAAGACGAAGTACCACATCGTTGGCAGCGGCGGTGCGCGTGGCTACACGCCGTTCAAGGTGGAGACCGCCAAGGACAGCCAGTACGCCGACCTGAAGGAGTTCTGGCACATCGGTCGGGAGATTCCGCGCGACTCGAAGTTTGCCGACGTGATGCCGCCGAATCTGTGGCCGAGCGAAGTGCCGGATTTCAAGCAGTACGGCTACGGCTTGTACGAGGCACTGGATCAGCTCGGCACCCGCGTGTTGCGCGCGTTGGCGCTGCATATAGATCAGCCGGAAAACTTTTTCGAGGACAAGACCGACGTCGGCAACTCGATCTTGCGCCCGATCCACTATCCGCCGATCACCCAGGACAACATTCCGAACGTACGCGCCGGTGCGCACGAGGACATCAACTTCATCACCCTGCTGGTCGGTGCCAGCGCCGAGGGGCTGGAAGTGCTGAGTGACGGCGAGTGGTTGCCGATCACCACCGAGGGCGATGCGATCGTGGTGAACATCGGCGACATGCTGCAGCGGCTGAGCAACCACGTGTATCCGTCCACTTCGCACCGGGTGGTCAATCCGCAGAACGAGAACGCGCGCAAGCCGCGTTACTCGGTGCCGTTCTTCCTGCACCCGAACCCGGATGTAGTGCTCGATCCGCTCGATTCGTGCATCACGCCGGACAATCCGCGTCGCTACGACACCTCGATCAGCTCGCACGAATACCTGCTGCAGCGGCTGCGCGAGATCAAGCTGATCTGAGGCTTCAAGCCATCCAGAAAAAGACGGCGGTCATTCGTTTGGTCGCCGTTTCCTGTCCCCAGTACGCCGTGGCGCTATGGATCAGGTTGGCCTTGTAGACCAGTAACCGGTTGAAGCGATGCGCCACGCGCACGTCTTCGGCAAATGCATTCGGTTGCACGAAACGATTGCCCAGCGCCTCGGCCAGGTTATGGTGCGGCGGCATCACGACGTTGCCGCCGAGCTGGCCACCGGGCATGCGCTGGCGGTAAAAGCTGGTGCCGCACTGCTCGGGCACGTCGGGATTGAGATACAGGACCGCGGCGTAGCGGCACAGATTCGTCGAGTCGGTATGCGGTTTGGCGGCGCCTTCGAGCGAGCCGACCACCTGCACGCAATTGTGATTGAGCTTGGTGCCGGCCTCCGTCTGCTCGACCCAGACCTTCTTCGCGCCGGTCAGCCGACACACCTTCGCGTCCAGCGCTGCCAGTTCGTCGTCCAGCAACGCGGGAATCGCGCGCATGCCGGGCCATACCTCGCCGGTGTAGGGATAGCCCAGCTCCCAGTCGGTCTTGGCCAGGCAGCGCGCACGTATTTCATCCGCATTCGGCAGTGCGTCGTCCACCACCCAGTAATCGCGACCCTCGACAAGTTTGCGATAAGGCAATGGACGCATCTGGGTCGGAAACAGGGACATGCTGGTGGATGCCGAGGTGAAGGGTCGGGAAACATTAGCCGATGCGGCAATGCACATCCGTGCCTATACGCTGGTATTGCGGTAACGCTTCGATTCGCGTGCGGAAAGCCACATGGCCAGCCGATCAGGCATCAATTGCACGATGGTCTTGATGGTTCGATTGACCCGGCCCGGGATGTACACGGCATCGCCGCGCTCGACCGCTGCAATGCCCTGGCGCACCACGTCTTCCGCGCTAAGCCACATGAAGCCGGGCAGCTTGTCCATCTTGTCGCGGGTTCGTGTGACGTCGTGGAACTCCGACCAGGTGAAGCCCGGGCACAACGCGCAGACGTTCACCCCAGCCGTGCGGTTCTCTAGCGCCAGCGACTGCGAGAACTTGATCAGGTATGCCTTGGTTGCGGCGTACAGCGTATGTCCGGCCGGGCCGGGCACATGTCCGGCAAGCGAGGCGACGTTGATGATGCGGCCGTAGCCACGCTGGCGCATGCCCGGCAACAACCGCCAAGCCAACTCGGTCGGTGCAGTCAGCAGTACCTGCAGAAAGTCGGTGTGGGCTGCCCAGTCGTTGGCGTCGAACGTGCCGGGCAGGCCATAGCCGGCATTGTTGATCAGCCAGTCCATCTGCAGGCCGTGCTGATTCAGCGCGTCCGCCAGCTCCTGCGGCGCGGCTGGATTGGCAAGATCATGCGGCAGCACGGTTACCTTGGTGTCGTGCTGCCCACGCAGTTCGACGGCCAGCGTTTCCAGTCGATCGGCGCGGCGTGCAGTCAGCACCAGATCATGGTTGAGTGCGGCGAGTTGCCGGGCAAACGCGGCACCGATGCCGGACGAAGCGCCGGTGATCAGGCTGAGTGGACGGGAAGGTGTCATGGTCATTCCAGGTAACGGATCGTCATTCTTGACCGCGCTGGCTGATCGACGCCAGCCGTCCGATCGGTTTGCCGAGACTGAGACCCATCGGTAAGCTTGTAGTTTGATTGCAACGGAAGCAGACCATGCGCAAGAAATTTGTCGCCGGCAACTGGAAAATGCACGGCAGCCATTCGATGACCACGGCGCTGGTCAGCGACATCGTTGCTGCCAAGCCGGATTCCATTGATGTCGCCGTGTTTCCGCCGTTTCCTTATCTAGCCGAGCTGGCCCGGCAGCATGCCAGTTCCGGGCTTGGCATCGGTGCGCAGGATGTCAGCGAACATGAAGGGCAGGGTGCTTATACTGGCGAGGTGTCTGCGGCCATGTTGGCGGATATCGGTGCGCAATGGGTACTGGTAGGTCATTCCGAACGCCGCCAGTATCACGCTGAGAGCAATGAACTGGTCGCACGCAAGTTTGCCGCGGCACGTGCTGGTGGCCTTACACCAATCCTGTGCGTCGGCGAGACGCTGGAGCAGCGCGAAGCCGGCGAGACCGAGGCGGTCATCGCTCGCCAGCTGCAGGCCGTGCTGGCCATCAATGGGATTGCCAGCTTCGATACGGGAGTGATTGCCTACGAGCCGGTCTGGGCGATCGGCACGGGGCGCACGGCCAGCCCGGAACAGGCACAACAAGTGCATGCCTTCATTCGTAGCCAACTGGAAAAGGAAGATGTTATGATTGCCCGTCTGACCCGACTGCTTTACGGCGGCAGCGTCAAGGCGGCCAATGCCGCGGAATTGTTCGCGCAAGCGGACGTGGATGGTGGGCTGATCGGCGGTGCTTCTCTGGCCGCATCCGACTTCCTTGGAATCTGCGCCGCGGCGCATCAGGCGCTACAGGCTCAATAGAAACCTTATGTTCGTCATTTTCAGCGTGTTTTACATTCTGATCGCTGCGGCGATGATCGTGCTGATCCTGCTGCAGAACGGCGCAGGCGCCGAGGCCGGTTCCGGTTTCGGCGGAGGCGCGTCGGCTACGGTGTTCGGTGCGCGTGGCTCGTCCACGTTCCTGACTCGTGCCACGGGAGTCCTTGCTGGGCTGTTCTTCCTGCTCAGTCTCGGCATGGGCGTCTACCTGCATGGCAACGGCGCTCCGCGCAGCAAAGCCACCGATCTGGGTGTCATGGCTGCGCTTGCCGACAAGCCGGCTGCCGCCAAGACCGCACCTGCCGCGCCGGCTGGCTCGGAAGTGCCGTCGGCTGTCCCTGCTGCAACCAACACCGCCGTACCGGCTTCCCTGCCGGCGGCAACCCCCGCCCCGACCCAAGGTCAGGGCGAGGTGCCGGCAGCTGCGAAGCCGCCGGCCAAGCACTGAGCAACACACCTGCCCAGGTGGCGGAACTGGTAGACGCACTACCTTGAGGTGGTAGCGACGTAAGTCGTAGGGGTTCGAGTCCCCTCTTGGGCACCAATAGAAGAGCTCCAGTGAATATCACTGGAGCTCGATGGAAACAAAAAACCGCCTTCGGGCGGTTTTTTGTTTGTGGATAGATGGGAGGTCTGTCCAGTGCGAACGCGGGTCAAGGGTGTGCCATGGTGCCAAGAGGGGACTCGAACCAGCGCAGCGATGTGTGAGCAGTCAGAGCAGGAATCGTGCGCCGTGATCCCGTACATGCTGTGTGGGTGCCAGCCGACATAACCGCAGTTTTCGGCATGGCACATTGCGCTCCATTGATGACACTCGCTGCGTGTATCTGCCCCGTCGGGCCGTTGCCGTTTCATCGCTGAATGGGGAGCTGGCATGGTGACGATTTCGCTCAAGCAATCGGCTGCAGGCCGTTGGCGTGTCTGTCGTTGGCAGATCGCGCTGTTCAATGATCTGCCACTGGGATCAGCGATCAGGCTGGCGAGGGAAATGGCGCGTGATGAACATCACCGCATGGGGCATCAGGTATGCGTGAAAATACCGGGCCCGAGTTCCACGATCGTGCTGGCGCGTTATGCAGATGGCATTGGTGCGCGTGTGGCCAGCGCGAAGATCGCCTGAGTTTGGCTGGTGGTGAGTTACGGTGCCGAAGCAGGATGACGGGTATGGCCGGAGCCCATGAGCCGTTGGTGACGCTGTGCGGTGACAAATCTTGTCGTATTGCACACAAGGGGCTGCGGATTGCTTGCAATAGGGTGCTGCGCAGCCTAATTTCAGGAAGCCCAACCAAGGAGGGCGTCAAGTGATCAATGTGGTTCTGGTGGACGATCACGAGCTGGTTCGTACCGGCTTCCGGATGATTTTGCAGCAGCAGTCGGATATCAACATCAGTGGTGAGGCAGGTACGGCCGAGGAAGGTCTGCGCCTGATCCGCACGCTGACACCAGACATTGCTCTGGTCGATGTGCACATGCCTGGCATGAGCGGCATTGAACTCACCGAGCGCGTGTGCCGTTCGAAACTGTCCACGCATATCGTCATCGTGACGGTGGTAGACGATGCACGCTTTCCAAAGCGTCTGCTTGATGCCGGTGCGCTGGGTTACCTGACCAAGGGCTGCAGTGCCGACGAGCTGGTGTCTGCGGTACGTCAAGTGGCCGGCGGTCGACGTTACCTGGCCCCGGCGGTTGCGCAGCAGCTCGCATTGGCCACACTCGACGGCAGTGCGTCGCCGTTCGATGTGTTGTCCAGTCGCGAGCTGGAAGTGGCGATGATGCTGGTGCGCGGCAAGCCGCTGACGATCATCGGCGAGCAACTCAATTTGAGCCCGAAAACCGTATCGACCTACAAGCAGCGTCTGATGGAAAAGCTGCATGTGGATCATGTGCTCAGCCTGGCTCACCTGATGACAGTGCATGGGCTGATCGATACGCCGAATCATCGCGTAGGCAATTGAATACGCGGTGGTTGCCAAGACCCTTGATTGCGGCATGAGTCAGGGCAATAAAAAACCGGACTTGCGTCCGGTTTTTTATTGCATGGAACAGTGAGGCGGCAACTCAGCCGTGCGAGTCGCTCTTGTGCTCGCTGTTTTCGTCATCAGGCAGAACCGTTGCCGGCTTGCTTTCTTCGTGGCTCGACGCAGCCGGTTTTACCGGATGGATCGGCTGGGCCAGCAGATCACCCTGTTTCGGTAATGGCAGCGAAGAAACCGGGCTGGCAACCGCCGGCTTTTCCGGCACGCTGACCGACGGGGGCGGCGCCACAACGCTGGCGGGTTTGCTGACCGGCTCGATGACGGGAGTCACTGCTGCCGGAGTCGGCTGTACTGTCGGCTGAGCACGGGGCTCGTGGACAGGCTGGCTGATCGGCGTTGCAGTCGGCGTTACGGCAACCGGCATGACGGCTAAGGGCGCAGGAACGTTGGTGGTATCTGCGGTTGTGTCAATACGGTCAAAACCGGCGACAGCTGTGGGTATGACTTGTGGTGTGCTGCTGGTCGGAATTGGAGCCGTTGCTGTTGAATTCGCCTGATCGGGGATCGGCGGCAGGGTAGGCAGATTGAAGGCCGTCATGGTTGGCGCGGCAGCGTTGACCGCAGCGGCAGCTGGTGGGGTGATCGTCGGCTTCGGCTGGTTATCCATTGCCGAAGGGGCGGTCGCGCTGACAGCCGCGGTCTTCTCGACGGGCTGCGGAGCAACCGGGTGGTGAACTTCGGCTGCCGGTGCTGGCGTAGTGTCATCTGCCGCACCGACTGTCGAGTTGACTGCACCCGCCGCTGTCGCGCGGGCAGCGAAAGATGCATGTGACGGTTCGCTGCGGGTTGTCGCAACGGTGCCAATGGCTTCATCGCGGTCCTCATCATCGAGTGCACGTGCCTGCGCGGTGTCGAGCTCCGTACCGTTCGGAACGGCCTCGTCATGGCGGCGCCGACGACGACCACCGCGCCGACCGCGGCGACGACGCGACTGGCTGCCATCTGCGTCGAGAGCATCATCGGCGGATTCTGGTGCAGCCGATGCGGCCAGCGGTGTGAGCAGTTCGGCTTCCTTGGCGGCGGCGTCCAGCGGCGCGGCGAGCGGACGTTCGCTGGCGGCAGGACGTGGCTGACGCTCGATCTTCGGCTGTGGTGGATTGGGCTTGCGCTCGGTCCGCGCCTGGTTGCTTTCGGTTGCGACAGGCTTTGGTTGACGTTCCGCCTTCGCGGTCTGCACTTGTGCCTGCTGCGACTGGCGCGGCTGCGCCTCGTTGTTGCGCTGGCGGTTGTTCCTGGCCTGCTGCTGTGCGCCGGCTTTCGACGGATTCTGCTGCGCCGGTTCGCGCCGCGGCTGACGCGACGAAGATGCATTGGAGGTATTGCCGGCGCGAGTGCCGCGCTCGTCACGACGATTGCGGTTGTTGTCGCGGTCGCTGTCATCGGTACGTTTCGGTGCCGGTGCCGGAGTCGCGGCTTCGGCACTGCGGAACCAGCCAAGCAGGCGCGAGATAATGCCGCCCGTCGGTGCCGTGCGGGTGGTCGTCGCCATGGCTGGCTGGCGACGGGCTGCTGGCGCAGCAACTGCGGCTGGCGGTGCGACTTCCTCGCGCAGCGGAGCGGGGCTGGAGGGCACGACGCCGCTCACGGCGGGCTGCTCGCTGCTGCCCAGAGTCTGGCCCATCTTGGGAAGTTCGGCGGTCTCCACCGTGGTCAGTCGTTCATAGCTGGGTTTGCTGTGCTCGCCCATGTCCGCTTCGCGGATACGCTGGATCTCGATATGCGGTGTTTCCAGCTTCTCGTCCGCAACGATCATCACGTGCACCTTGTGGCGCAGTTCGATCTCGACCACGCTGGCGCGCTTCTCGTTGAGCAGGAAATTGACGACGCTCGAGGGCGCCTGCACCAGCACCTGGCCGGTGTTGTCCTTCATCGCGTGTTCTTCGATGAGACGCAGGGTCGACAGCGACAACGATTCCACGCCACGGATATGGCCATGGCCTTCGCAGCGTGGGCAGACGATCTGACTCGCTTCGCCGAGGCTGGGGCGCAGGCGCTGGCGCGACATCTCGAGCAGGCCGAAGCGCGAGATGCGGCCGATCTGCACGCGGGCGCGATCCTGCTTCAGTGCCTCCTTCAGGCGATCTTCCACTTCGCGCTGGTGCTTGGGACTGTCCATGTCGATGAAATCGATCACGATCAGGCCGCCGGCATCGCGGATGCGCGCCTGGCGGGCGATTTCCACCGCGGCTTCGCAATTGGTGTTGAACGCGGTCTCCTCGATGTCGCTGCCCTTGGTGGCCTTGGAGGAGTTGATGTCGATCGCGGTCAACGCTTCGGTCTGGTCGATCACGATCGAGCCGCCCGAGGGCAGGCGTACTTGGCGGTCGAACGCGCTCTCGATCTGCGTTTCGATCTGGTAGCGCGTGAACAGCGGGGTGTCGTCCTTGTACAGCTTGAGCTTGCGCAGCGCGTTCGGCATTACCTGCTGCATGAAGTCGCGAGCGTCGTTGTACAACGATTCCTCGTCGATCAGGATCTCGCCGATGTCGCTGCGCAGGTAGTCGCGCAGGGCGCGAATGAACAGCTTTGATTCCTGATAGATCAGGAACGGCGCGCGCTGCTTGTTGGCCGCTTCGGAGATCGACTTCCACAGCTGCAGAAGATAATCGAGATCCCATTGCAGCTCTTCGGCGTCGCGGCCGAGGCCGGCGGTGCGCACGATCAGGCCGACATCGTCGGGTACGGTGACGTGGTCAAGCGCTTCCTTCAGCGCCTGCCGATCCTCACCCTCGATCCGGCGCGAAACGCCGCCGGCCTTCGGGTTGTTCGGCATCAGCACCATGTAGCGACCAGCCAGGCTGATGAACGTGGTGAGGGCAGCGCCCTTGTTGCCGCGCTCTTCCTTTTCCACCTGAACGACCACTTCCTGACCTTCCTTGATCAGTTCGCGGATGCTGGACTTGTGCGGGTCCAGGCCCGGCGTGAAGTACTCGCGGGAGATTTCCTTCAGCGGCAGGAATCCGTGGCGTTCGGCTCCGTATTCGACGAAGCAGGCTTCGAGTGAAGCCTCGACACGGGTGATACGACCCTTGTAAATATTGGACTTTTTCTGTTCCCGCGAAGGGATTTCAATGTCCAGGTCGTACAGGTTCTGGCCATCGACAATGGCCACGCGCAACTCTTCACGCTGAGTCGCGTTGATCAACATACGTTTCATGCTAGTAATCCTCGGCTTGCCGCGCGTCGCGTGCCGCGGTGGCGCCTCAATTGGCGGCCTGCCGGGGATCGCGCCGCTGCGGTTAAGCGGCAAAAAAACGGCACCGTTTACGGTGTCGGGATGATTCGGTCAGCTGCGCCTGCCGCCCCGATACCTCATGGCATCGGACAAATAGCAGCCCAAACCGTTACGATGAAAGGGAGCCGCGACCGGTCGCCAAGGCAACCGGCGCAATCCTCGCCGACGTTACGGGCAGGCACTCGACCCGATCCAGACACCGATGGGCAGAATGTGGCGCCCGTCGAGTATCCTATTTCAGCAGGTTTTTTTCAATGCAGACGGCAATTTCCCCCGACGCACCTCACGGTGTACGTCAAGTCGCGATCGGTCCCGAGCGTGACGGCCAGCGCATCGACAATGCGCTGGTGACCCTACTCAAGGGCGTGCCCAAGAGCATGATTTACCGGCTTTTGCGCACCGGCCAGGTACGCGTGAACGGCAAGCGGGCGAAGCCGGACACCCGTCTCGCAGACGGTGATACGCTGCGCATCCCTCCGGTGCGGGTGGCGGAACGGCCCGAGGGCAATGCACCTGCCACCGGTCTGGTGGCCTCGGTAGCCGACGCCGTCATTTTCGAAGACAAGCACTTTCTGGTCATCGACAAGCCTGCCGGCGTGGCCAGCCATGGCGGCAGCGGGGTCAGTCATGGCGCGATCGAGCTGTTGCGCGCGGCACGGCCGCAGGAGCATCTGGAACTGGTGCATCGACTCGATCGCGATACCAGTGGCGTGCTGGTTTTTGCCAGGACGCGGGCTGGGCTTACCGGCTTGCAGGCGGCGATCCGTGCAGGTCAAGTCACCAAACAATATCTGTGCCTGATGCTCGGCCATCCGTCCAAGGCGAAGTTCGACGTCAATGCGCCGTTGCTGAAATCAGTATTGCAAGGCGGCGAGCGGATGGTGCGGGTGGCCGATAACGGCAAGCCGTCACTGACCTTTTTCCGGGAAATGGAGCAGTACCCCGGCGCCCGTCTGATGCAGGCTACCTTGGGCACGGGGCGTACCCATCAGATCCGCGTGCATGCGGCGCACATCGGCCATCCGTTGGCCGGCGATCCGAAGTATGGCGACAAGGAGATGAACAAACGGTTCCGCGAGATGGGCCTGAACCGGATGTTCCTGCATGCCGCGCACATGAGTTTCGAGTTGGATGACCGCGCTTACAGTTTCTCCACGCCGCTGCCTGATGACTTGAAGACGTTTCTCGATGTGCTTGCCATCAAGGGCAAGCGACTCGTCTATTCGCGGGACAAGTCGCGTACGGATTTCTGATCAGCGCGCCAGCAAGGCCTCGACCCGTGCGGCACAGATGAAGTCGTTCAACGACAGTCCGCCGGCGTCATGGGTCGACCACAACACCTGGCAATGGCTGTAACCGGCTTCGAGGTCGGGGTGATGATCCTCATGGTTGGCCATGAAG
Organism: Rhodanobacter sp.; assembly: GCA_027307195.1. Classification (GTDB taxonomy): domain Bacteria; phylum Pseudomonadota; class Gammaproteobacteria; order Xanthomonadales; family Rhodanobacteraceae; genus Rhodanobacter. The sequence goes on from DAHUXL010000031.1 coordinate 13,102, forward strand.
CCCACCGCGTTGATGAAACCCAAGGTGTGGTGGAAGTCGGCGAACTTGAAGTCCTTGACGATGGCCATGCCATCGTCGCGCAGCTGCCAGCCCCGCAGTTGCCGCAACAGTCCCGCTACCTGTGCGGTGTCGAGCGCATGCTCTTTGCCTTTGCGCGGCTGGCAATGCTGCGTGGCCAGATCATTGGCGTTCATGTGAATCTCCGTGCGGGCTGAAAGTCAGGGATGCGAAGGGTCGGAGCTGCGCGCGCAAATGTCAAAGCGGACATCAAACTAGAAACAGGACTAAAATGGTGCTGTTTCGCTGGCGGAGTTCGCCGGCGCCCGTTTGGTGACACTGGAGCAGGCATGATCGATATTTCGGAGCGCGCGCAACAGCACTTTCTGCGGCTTCTCTCACAACAGGGCATCGATGGCCTGAGCATCCGCCTGCGGGTCACGGCAGCCGGTACGCCAGCGGCCAGCTGCGAACTCGAGTTCTGCGAGCCGGCCGACCTTGCCGGTGGGGAATGGACGATCGAGTGTGCCGGCTTCAACTTTCACATCGACGGCGACAGCGCCAGCTGGCTGGATAACGCGACCATCGATTTCGAGGCCAATGCCACCGGTGGTCAGCTCAATATCCGCGCGCCGAAGATCAAGGGCGACGTGCCTGGTGCGGCGGCAGGGTTGGTCGAGCGGGTGCGCTATGTGCTTGAGGCCGAAGTGAATCCGAAACTGGCTTCACACGGCGGCCGGGTTACGTTGCTGGAGATCAGTGCCGACGGTGCGGTGCTGTTGCAGTTTGGCGGTGGTTGCCATGGCTGCGGCATGGTCGACGTGACGCTCAAGCAGGGCGTCGAAAAGACCTTGCGCGAGCGCGTGCCGGAAATCACTGCGGTGCGCGACGCGACCGATCATGCCGGCGGCGAAAAGCCGTATTACAGCAAGGCCGAGGGCAAGTCTGCGATCGCCTGAGCCAACCATGGCCGTACTGCCGGATGCACAAAGGCCCGCCAGAGCGGGCCTTTGTTTGTCATGCGACAGGACGAGCCGACTTACTTGGCGCCCTCGACATGACCTTGCAGGGTATCGAGCTTGGTCGGCAGGCTGGAGAAGTAGGCGGCAACGTCCTCGATATCCTGGTCGGACAGGGTGGCCACCATGCCCTTCATGATCGGATTCTCGCGCTGACCGTCCTTGTACTCGTGCAGCACTTGCTGCAGATACAGGTTGTACTGGCCGGCGAGGCGCGGGTATTGCGGATCGACTGCATTGCCGTCGACACCATGGCAGGCGAAGCAGGTGGCTGCTTTCTGCTTGCCGTTTTCAGCATTGCCATTGGCCAGCAATTGGGTGGAGGCGAACGCCAGCATGGCGCCGAATGAAAGCAGGGTAAGCGCACGTTTCATGCGGAAAGTCCTTGGCAACTACTTGGCGAGGCTGGAAAGATAGGCGGCGACGTTCTGGATGTCCGTATCGGACAAACTCTGCGCCTGTGCACCCATGGTCGGATGCTTGCGATCGCCACTCTGGTAACCATGCAGTGCATTGACGATGTACTGCTCGTTCTGTCCGGCGATTTTCGGCACCGGATATTGCGGGTAGGCATTGGTGTAACCAGGTACGCCGTGGCAACCGGCGCAGGTGTAAATCAGTTCACGTCCGGCAGCCTTGTCACCTTCAGCGTGTGCACTGGCAGCGGCGAAAAGGGCTGTGGCCGCGGCCATGCCAAGCAATTGCAGTCGAGTCATCGAGATCATTCCCACGAGTACGGCGGGTACAGGGTGATATAAGTCGCCAAGTATAGACGTTGCGTCACGGCGCGGACAACACTTCACGCGTGTGCACTGCATATTCGCGCGGTGCTCATCGACATCCCATGCATCCCATGCCGCCTTTCAGGATTCCTGGCGAAAACCATAAAGAATGTGGAAGCTCATGTGTTGTTCGATGCACCTGTCACCGATGGAGTTACCCATGCTTCATCGGATGGCATTGGTACTGAGGCCTTCGGCCGCATATACTGGTCGGGTCAAAATCGTTTTCCCCGGGGGTGTCCTGGCTTCGACGGGGGTAGTGAGATGACTTGGTGCATGCCGAGGGGGCAGCTTTCCTCGTTAATCCAGCAGCAAACTTCTAGTTGCCAACGACGACAACTACGCTCTCGCCGCTTAAGGCGTAAGCCCCGAACCCACTTGTGCTCATGCTCGTCGGTGTAGGGTCATTATCATGAGATCGCCGAACGCTGCCGCCTGGCGGTTCTAGGTCAAATCAATCAGGCTGGTTCCGCGGTGCGCTTTGCCCATCGTGCTTGTCGCGGAACGAGATCGAACGGTGAGCTAAGCATGTAGATCCGGGCATTTAACGCCTTCGGACGCGGGTTCGACTCCCGCCACCTCCACCAATAAACAAAAAGCCCTTGATGATCATCAAGGGCTTTTTTGTTGCGCGATCCCTTGCGTGGCTTCAGGCACTGCGGTTGTGCGAGCGCATGGTGCGCTGCTTCTCGATCTGCCAGTCACGCTGCTTCTCGGTGTCGCGCTTGTCGTGTTCCTGCTTGCCGCGGGCGAGGCCGATCTCGACCTTGACCTTGTTGCCCTTCCAGTACATCGCCGTGGGCACCAGTGTGTAGCCCTTGCGCTCGACGGCGCCGACCAGCTGATCGATTTCCTTGCGATGCAGCAGCAGTTTGCGGGTGCGTCGATCTTCGGCGATGACATGGGTGGAGGCACTGATCAACGGCGGGATGGAGGTGCCGATCAGGAAGATCTCGTTCTTCAGGACGACCGCGTAGCTGTCGCCAAAGTTGATTCGCCCGGCACGCAATGCTTTCAGCTCCCAGCCTTGCAGGGCAATGCCGGCCTCGAAACGCTGGTCGATGTGGTATTCGAAACGGGAGCGCTTGTTGAGCGCGATGGTGCTGCCGCCCTTGTTGTCTTTATCCTTCGCCTTGGCCATGTCCGTTAAACTCGGGCCTTGTTGCCCTGATGCCGATTCCGCCGCATACCGGGCCAAACCAAGCGTGATGTGAAGAGGTTGCCGTGATCGAAATCCGTCGCAGTGCACTGGTGAAGTATTCGCCGATGCAGATGTTCGACCTGGTCAATGAAGTTGAAGCATACCCAAAGCGTTTCCCCTGGTGTGCCGGTGCCGAAGTGCTCGAGCGTGAGAATGATGTGCTGGTGGCGCGGCTGGATCTCAAGTTTGCCGGGTTCCGCCAGAGTTTCACCACGCGCAATTCGGTCGATCCGCCCAGACGCCTGCAGATGAGTCTGGTCGATGGTCCGTTCCGCAGCCTCGAAGGCGTGTGGGAATTCATCGCATTGGGTGATGCCGGTTGCAAGGTCGCGTTCGCGCTGGACTTCGATTATGCGGGGCGGCTTGGCGGGAGTGCGTTGAAGCTTGGCTTTCAGGGGTTGGCAGGGCGCATGGTTGACGATTTCTGTCGGGAGGCCGAACGAGTCTATGGCTGAGCGCACGATCACGGCAGAGGTGGTTTATGCGGCTGCCGGACAGCAGATCCTGCGCCGGGTCGAGCTGGCCGAAGGCAGCACGGTAGAGCAGGCGATCGACGCTTCAGGAATAGCCGGGGTGCTCCCGGAGGGAGCGATCGACGCGCGCCACCTCGGTATTTTCGCTTGCAGGGTGGCGCCGGATCAGGTCGTGCAGAACGGTGATCGGATCGAAATCTATCGGTCGCTCATGCTCGGTCCGATGGAAGCGCGCCGGCGACGCGCCCGTTGAGTCGGGATCGGGAGGGTAGACGCTGCCCGATCCATGGCGGTGATCAGTGGCCGTCGTTGTTGCCCTGGCCGAAGCCGCCGCTGTCCTTGTTGTCGTTCGGGGACTTGCTCTTGTCGCCCTCGGTCTCGTTGACCGGGTAGCCGGCGTTGTACTTCTTGCTGTCCTTGACCAGTTGCTGGGCATCCTGTGCGAAGAAGTCGCCCTCGGTGCGCACCAGCGTGTCGTTGTTGAAGGTCAGCGTGAATGTACGCACCTTGATCGGGCTGCCGCGATGCGAAAAGGTGGACACATAGTCCCAGCGACTCTGATCGAACGGCGTGCTGACCGAAGGCGTGCCCATCAGCACCAACACTTGATGCTTGGTCATGCCGGGCTTGAGCTGATCCACCACTTTCTTGTCGAGCAGGTTGCCTTGCTGCACGTCGGGTGTGTAGACGATATGGCAGCCGGCGATGGAGAGCGCCAGCATGGCGAAAACCAGCAGGGTGATCAGCTTTTGCATGCGTGTTGCGTCCGGATCGTAAAGGTGTCGGATGATACACTACCGGCCTGGAAACGCCGTGTGCGGAGAGTGGGTCATGGAACAGGAAACCAAAGAGCTGCGCCGGGTTGGCCTCAAGGTGACCCATCCGCGCATGCGCATCCTGCAGATTTTCGACGAGGAAGGGGTGCAGCACCTCACGGCCGAAGACGTCTACAAGAAACTGCTTGCCCACCAGGAAGATATCGGCCTGGCAACGGTGTATCGCGTGCTCACCCAGTTCGAGGCGGCAGGCATCATCGTCAAGCACAATTTTGAAGGCGGGCAGGCTGTCTACGAGCTTGATCGTGGCAAACATCACGACCACATGATTGATGTGGACAGCGGGAAAGTGATTGAGTTCGTCAGCGAGGAGATCGAGCGCCTGCAGCACGAGATCGCCGCACGGCATGGCTATGTGATCGAGGATCACAGTCTGGTGCTGTATGTGCGGCCAAAGCATCACCCACGCAAAAGCTGAGCAAGCAAGACCGGCAATGCCGGCCTGTGGCTCCTGCTGGAGTTTTCGAGCAGTGCGCATAAAAAAGCCGCGAGGAGGACTCCTGTCCGCCCGCGGCTGCTCCCCTACCTGTCCCAGTCGGCGTACGCGATCGACTCGCGATGGCCTGCACTCGTCGCCAGGTAGCGGCGAAACGGCATCCTGCCGTTGTTTCAGAGCCCCCGTCCCCACGGTGACTCTGATCCGCCATCTTGCGATGGCAGCTCCCCCACATCGATGAACCGATCGTAACGAGCCCTTCACGTTTCCGGTATCGGAAAAATTCCTAGTTCTGTCGGCGAGTATCTACGGGACTGTTGTTGCTTCGCAGCAAAATTCTCAGATGCACGCCGGCATGTTCGGGGCGCAGGCGGAATTGACCGCCAAGCGAGGTCACACGGTCGCGCATGCCTTGCAGGCCGCGGCCACCACGGGGCAGTCGGCTGGGCAGACCGGCCCCGTCGTCGCGCAGGTCGAGCACTGCCAGCGCGATACCCTGACGCTCGCCGATACGCAGGCGCAGTCTGAATTCGCTGGCCTGTGCATGCTTGACGGCGTTGGTTGCGCTTTCCTGCACCAGTCGATAAATCGCGGTGCGCGTATCGTCGTCGAGCAGGCGCGGATCACCGTGCAGTTCGGTGTGGTACGCCATGCCGGCGGTGTTCAACAGGTCACGGATCGGGCCTTCGTCGAGTGCGCGCAGCAATCCGAACTCGTCCAGCACGGCTGGACGCAGGTCGTCCAGCAGGCGGTGCAGGGCGCGACGCATGTGCGCCAGAATGGTATTGATCGAGGTACTCATGTCCTCCATGCCGGCCTGGTGCAGGCGCGCCTGGGCCAGCTTTACGTGGGTCTGGATCGCGGTGATGTTCTGGCCCAGTTCGTCGTGCAGTTCGGCGGCAAGATGCCGTCGCTGGTTTTCGTCTGCCTGCAGGTTGCCGCGGGCGGCGTCGCGCAATTGATGGGCAAGTTGGTCCAGTCGGCGATTGACCGCGCCCAGATAGACGTTCTGCTCGGCGACCCGCTCGCTGCTTCGCCGCAAGGCATCGGTAGCCGAACCCAGCATCAAGGCACCGGTGCCGGCGACAGCGAGAAACAGGTAAGCCGCCGCGGTCGACGGGGCGTGACCAAGATGCTGGTCGACCAGGGTCATGCCGAGACTGGTGATGAGCATCGCCAGGCTGGCGCCGCGCCAGCCGTGGCGAAACGCAAAAAACAGCACCGGTGCCAGTGACAGCACACGGGCAAATTGCGGTTGCGGTGCGGCCTGTTCAGACAGCACCAGCAGAATCGTCATCGACGGCAACATCACCAGCAGGCCATCCATGAGTAGGCCGGCCAGGGCGCGCTGGTCGAGCCGGGTGCGCAGCAGCATGATCATCAACGGCACGATCAGCAGGATGCCCAGATAGTGGCTGAGCAACTCCTCGCCGAGTACTCGCAGCATCAGGTCCGGTGAGTTGGGTGAATGGATCATTGCCAGCAGGGCTGCGTCCACCGCTGTCGTGGCGGTTACTACCAGCACTACGGAGAGCAGCAGTCGAGTCACCTCCTGTGGACTGTGCAGGCTGGCGTGCAGATTGAATCGCCGTAGCAGCCACAGACTGGCCGCCATCACCAGCGGCTCGGGCAATTCGCCGATGGTGAAACCGCTCCAGCCCAGTGGCAGGCCATGGGCCACGCTGATGCCCGCGGATGCGGCCAGTTCTGCGCCAAGGAGCCAGCCCCAGTGGCGTATGGGCGTGAGCAGCAACGCGCCGAAGCGCAAGCCATACGGCAACATCCAGAACGGTTGTACGGTCGGCCACAGCAACAGCCATAGCAGTACATAGCCGGCGGCCAGCAACGGGCCGGAGTTGGGCAGATGGAATGATTTCAGGCGCATGGACGGATGGTACATGCGCGATCCGCATCGATGAGCCAGCACGATTGTTGACGACGGACGCGCATAAAGTTCGGATCCATGTGTAAAGTAGCGGGATGTACAGCATTGTTCTGGTCGATGACCACGCCATCGTTCGTGAGGGCTTCAAGCGGCTGATCGAGATGGAGCCGGATCTTGACGTCGTGGCCGAATGCCGCAGCGCCGATGATGCAGTGGAGGCGGTGGGGCATTGGCGTCCCGATCTGGTGGCGCTGGATCTGTCCTTGCCGGACGGCAGCGGTCTGCCGTTGATCGAGCACCTGCTCAGCGTGGCCGCCGAGACACGTATCGTGGTGCTGAGCATGCATGACGGCGAGCCGTACGTGTCCGAGGCTCTGCGTCGTGGCGCCAGTGGCTACGTGACCAAGGGCGTCGCGCCTGAGGAACTCGTTGCAGGCCTGCGTGCGGTGATGCAGGGCGAGTGCTTCCTGAGTTCGGATCTGCGCCAGCGCCGGGCCGATCGGCCGAACGCGGCACTTGACCCGATCAACCGTCTGACCGCGCGCGAGCGCGAGGTATTCCTGTTGCTGGCCGGCGGGCGTGCACCGAAACAGGTGGCGGCGGAACTGGGGATCGGCCAGAAAACCGTCTACATCCATCGCGCCAGCCTGATGGGCAAACTGGGCGCGGGTTCGGAACTGGATCTGTACCGGATGGCGACCGAACGCGGGCTGTTGCCACCGAACAGCTGATCCGGCCCGGGCAGCGCTCAGGCGGTCTGCGCCCGCTCCAGCATCTGCTTGGCGTGTGCCCGCGTCTCACGAGTGATCTCGACGCCACCAAGCATGCGCGCCAGTTCGTCCCGACGGCCACCGGCATCGAGCTTCTCGATTTGCGTGCGGGTGGAGTCGCCGTCGCTGTGCTTGCTGACCCGAAGGTGCGCGTGGCCCTGGGCGGCTACCTGAGGTAGATGGGTGACACACAGCACCTGACGCTGGGCCCCGAGCGCGCGCAGTTTCTGCCCGACCACTTCGGCCACGGCGCCACCGATGCCGCTGTCGACCTCGTCGAAAATCATGCTGCCGACGGTGTCCTTGCCCAGGGTGGCGACTTCGATCGCCAGGCTGATACGCGCCAGTTCGCCGCCGGAAGCCACCTTGCGCAACGGCCTTGGCGGTTGGCCGGGATTGGCGCTGACCAATAGCTCGCAGCGTTCCTGACCTTGCGGGTCCGGCTCTTCTCCAGCAACGGCGTCCAGTTCGATGTGCAGCAGGCCGCCTGCCATGCCCAGTTCGGTCATCAGTACGCTGACTTCCTCGCCGAGCCGTGTTGCCGCCATTGCTCGCGCCTGACCCAGTTGAGCTGCCGCACGCGTGTAATCGTGCTGCAGTTGCTGGCGCTGCACAGCCAGTTGTTCCAGCGCATCGCCGGCACCTTCGAGTTCAGCCAGCTCGGTACGCAAGGCGCCGAGCCTGTCGTGCAGCTCGGCCAGCGGCAAACGATGTCGACGCGACAATTCGTGCAAGCGGGCCAGGTGGTTGTCGACCTCCGTGTAGCGTTCCGGGTCGAGGTCGACGTCCTGCGCATAGCGGCCGAGGCCATCGGCGGCTTCGCCGAGTTCGATGCCGGCGTTGTCGAGCAGCTCCAGCAGCGGTGCCAGCTTGTCGTCAAGCGCAGCGAGTTTGCCGAGTTCGGCATGCGCGCGACCCAGCGCACGGCGCAGCGCGAATTCGCTCTCCCCGTCCAGCAGTTCGACCACGCTGGCGCTGCCTTCGGCCAATCGGCCGGCGTTAGCCAGGCGCCGGTGGCTTGCCTCAAGTTCGCCCAGCTCAGCGGTCGGCAATGCCCATTTTTCCAGTTCGCCCAGTTCATGACGCAGCAGTTCGATGCGCTGATCGCGATCCTCGCCACCGCTGAGCTTGCGCATGCGTGCACCGAGTTCGCGCCACTGCAGCGCGCCATCGCGTACCTGCGCAAGCAGGTCATCGTGGCCGGCATAGGCATCCAGCAGGGCCAGTTGGTGCGAGCGCGACAGCAATGCCTGATGCTCGTGCTGGCCATGGATCTCGACCAGCAGCGAAGCGAGTTCACCGAGCTGGCGGGCGTTGGCGGGGCGGCCGTTGATCCAGGCCTTGGAACTGCCTTCGGCACGGATCACCCGACGCAGCTGGCAGCCGCCGTCTTCGTCCAGTTCCTCGCGCTGCAGCCAGTCGCGAGCTTCCGGCAGTTCGGCCAGATCGAACTCTGCAGCCAGTTCGGCGCGATCGCTGCCAGCGCGTACCATGCCGCTGTCGGCGCGGGCGCCGGCCAGCAGCATCAGTGCGTCGACCAGCAGCGATTTGCCGGCACCGGTTTCACCGCTGACCACGGTCAGGCCGGGACCGAACGCGATCTCGGCAGCCTCGACGACAGCAAATTGACGAACGTAGAGCGAAGTGAGCATGGGCAAGAAACTGATGAGGTCGACGGATTGTAGCGTCAGCCCGGCGATGCAAAACATCGCCTCCACTTGCAAGCTGCGCGCGCAGACCTTATTTCTGTCGGGTCTCAAGGACTGCTACACCATGGATCACCTCAGCGCATGATCAACCCGCATGGCCACGATCTCGATGCCCGCGCGCGACGCCTGTTGCGCACGTTGATCGCCCAGTATCTGGTCGATGGCGAGCCGGTCGGCTCACGCACGCTGTCGCGTTCGTCCGGCCTGGACGTGAGTCCGGCGACGATCCGCAACATCATGGCCGACCTGGAAGACGCCGGCCTGGTCGCCTCGCCACATACCTCGGCGGGCCGCGTGCCGACGCCGCGCGGACTGCGCCTGTTCGTCGACAGTCTGATCGAACTGCAGCCGTTGCCGCATGCCGAGATGGCGCGCCTGCAGCGGGAACTGCCGCCGGGGCCGACCACGACACGGGACCTGCTCGGCAATGTCTCGACCCTGCTGTCGGCGATGACCCATTTTGCCGGCGTGGTCACGGTGCCTCGCCAGGTCGATTTCCCGCTGCGGCATATCGATTTCGTACCGCTGCCGGATGCGCGGGTGCTGGTGATCCTGGTATTCACCGACAACCAGGTGCAGAACCGCATCGTGCAACTGGCCAAGCCTCTGCAAAGCAGCGAGCTGGAGCAAGCCGCCAATTACCTTAACAGCCAGTTTGCCGGGCTGCGCGTGGACGACATCCGCATGCATCTGCTGGCCGAATTGCGCGAAACCGGCAGCGAGCTCAACCGGCTGCTGGCCAGCACGATGGAACTGGCCACCGCTTCATTCGCACCACAGGCCGGCGGCAACGACGTGCTGGTCAGCGGCCAGACCAATCTGATGGCGTACTCGGAACTGTCCGACTTGCCGCGCCTGCGCGAATTGTTCGAGGCGTTTCAGCAGAAGAATGAGTTGCTGCAGCTGATGGAAGTCTGCGCCAGGGCACCCGGCGTGCGCCTGTTCATCGGCGAGGAATCTGGCTTCACCGCGCTCGATGGCTGCAGCGTGGTTACCGCAAGCTACGGTGCGCAGGGGCGCGTGCTGGGCGCGGTCGGAGTGATCGGACCGACGCGGATGGCGTACGAGCGGGTGATTCCGGTGGTGCAGGCCACCGCCGGATTGCTCAGTGACGCCTTGAATCGCGCCGCCACGACCCTATAACCGCTGCGGGAGGCGGGGTTTCTCGCAAATCTGGACGGTCGGCATGCGTGCCGGCCATGACAATCGTTTGGAGTAATGCATGCAGAACAACGATCCGCAGTCACCGGGCGCGGCGCCGCCACAAGGCCAGCCGGGTGAGTCGTCGACCACTGATCTGGAGAGCCTGCAGGCACGCGTGGCCGAGCTCGAGGCCAACAATGCCGAGTTGCTCGAAACCGTGCTGCGCGAAAAGGCCGAGCTGGAGAACCAGCGTCGTCGCCTGCATCGCGACCTGGAACAGGCCCGCCGTTTCGCCAATGAAAAGCTGCTGAACGAGTTGCTGCCGGTCTACGACGGGCTGGAGAGTGGCCTGGCGGTCGAAGGTGGTGACCTTGCCTCGATGCGCGAAGGCATCAATCTGACCCTGAAGGCGCTGTTGAAGGTGGCCGAGAGCCACGGCATGGCGCAGATCGATCCACTCGGCCAGCCGCTTGATCCGGAACGCCACCACGCGGTGAGCATGGTCGAGGCGCCGGGGCAGGCGCCGGGCACCGTGGTCAGCGTGCTGCAGAAAGGCTACGTGCTGAACGATCGTCTGTTGCGCCCGGCGCTGGTCGCGGTGGCCAGGGACTGAGCCAATCCTGGACTGAATGATTCACTCGCTGGCGTCTGCCTGAATGGCGCGTCGGGGAGAACAACCAAATCGCATCCGGGGCGTTGCCGGCATTGAATCGCCAGAGCAGACCCCCATCTGGAAACCATCGCGGCCGCGGGGGCCGCAAGCAAATTTGGAGAGCACACTCATGGGCAAGATCATCGGTATCGACCTGGGCACCACCAACTCCTGCGTGTCCGTGATGGACGGCAGCACCACCAAGGTCATCGAAAACTCGGAAGGTGACCGCACCACACCATCCATCGTCGCCTTCAACAAGGATGGTGAAGTATTGGTGGGTGCCTCGGCCAAGCGCCAGAGCGTGACCAACCCGAAGAACACCTTCTATGCGGTGAAGCGCCTGATCGGCCGCAAGTTCACTGACGCCGAGGTGCAGAAAGACCTGCACATCGTCCCGTACAAGATTGTCGCGCACGACAACGGCGACGCCTGGGTCGAGACCTCCGACGGCAAGAAGATGGCGCCGCAGGAAATCGCCGCCAAAGTGCTGATGAAGATGAAGAAGACCGCCGAGGATTATCTCGGCGAGACGATCACCGAAGCGGTGATCACCGTGCCGGCGTACTTCAACGACAGCCAGCGCCAGGCGACCAAGGACGCGGGCAAGATCGCCGGCCTCGACGTCAAACGCATCATCAACGAGCCGACCGCGGCCGCGCTGGCCTACGGCATGGACAAGAAGGGCGGCGACCGCAAGATCGCGGTGTACGACCTCGGCGGCGGCACCTTCGACGTGTCGATTATCGAGATCGCCGAAGTCGACGGTGAGAAGCAGTTCGAAGTGCTGGCGACGAACGGCGATACGTTCCTCGGCGGCGAAGACTTCGACATGCGCGTCATCGACTACCTCGTCGACGAATTCAACAAGGAGCAGGGCATCGACCTGCGCAAGGATCCGCTGGCGCTGCAGCGTCTGAAGGATGCCGCCGAGCGCGCCAAGATCGAGCTGTCCTCGAACCATCAGACCGACGTGAACCTGCCGTACGTGACGGCGGATGCATCCGGTCCGAAGCATCTGAACATCAAGCTGACCCGGGCCAAGCTCGAGGCGCTGGTGGAAGAACTGATCAAGCGCACCATCGAGCCGTGCCGCACCGCGTTGAATGACGCCGGTCTGCGCGTCTCCGACATCGACGACGTGATCCTGGTCGGTGGCCAGACCCGGATGCCCAAGGTGCAGGAGTCGGTGAAGGACTTCTTCGGCAAGGAGCCGCGCAAGGACGTCAACCCGGACGAGGCCGTCGCCGTCGGCGCGGCGATCCAGGGTGGCGTGCTGGGCGGTTCGGTCAAGGACGTGCTGCTGCTGGACGTCACCCCGCTGTCGCTCGGCATCGAGACGATGGGTGGCGTGATGACCAAGCTGATCGAGAAGAACACCACGGTGCCGACCAAGGCGGCACAGACGTTCTCGACCGCCGACGACAACCAGACCGCGGTGACCGTACACGTGCTGCAGGGCGAGCGCGAGCGCGCCAGCGCGAACAAGTCGCTGGGCAAGTTCGATCTGTCCGGCATCGATGCGGCACCGCGTGGCCAGCCGCAGATCGAGGTCACCTTCGACATCGATGCCAACGGCATCCTGCATGTGTCGGCCAAGGACAAGAAGACCGGCAAGGAACAGAAGATCGAGATCAAGGCCGGCTCGGGCCTGTCCGAGGACGAGATCGCGCGGATGGTGGCCGATGCCGAGGCGAACAAGGAAGAGGACAAGAAGTTCCACGAGCTTGTCGCCACCCGCAACAAGGCCGACCAGCTGGTGCACGCCACGCGTACTGCACTGAAGGAGCATGGCGGCAAGGTGCCGGCTGATCAGCTGAGTAGCATCGAAGGCGCGTTGTCCGATCTTGAAAAGGTCAAGGACGGTGAGGACAAGGCCGCGATCGAGTCCAAGGTCGAGAAGCTGGAGCAGGTCGCGCAGGCCTTGCACGCGGCTGCACAAGGCGGGCCCGCCGATGCCGGTGCGCAGTCCGCGCCGGGTGGCGGCTCGGCCCAGCCAGACGACGTGGTCGATGCCGAGTTCACCGAAGTGAAAGATGAAAAGAAGTAACCGGCAGCCGTAAGTTATGGAATCGACCGTGGCACGGTCGAAATCAGCAGCCCGCGCCGGGAATTATCCTGGCGCGGGCTGTCTGCTGAATGCAGGATGCGGAACCCTCGGTTTCCATCCTGGGGCGCGAAGAGCAGTGTGGATGCATGAATGAGCAAGCGTGATTACTACGAAGTGCTGGGCGTCGAGCGCAGCGTCACCGAAGTCGAGCTGAAGAAATCCTTCCGCCGGCTGGCAATGAAGTTCCACCCGGACCGCTGCCCGGACGATCCGCACGCGCAGGAGAAGTTCAAGGAGGCCAAGGAGGCCTACGAAGTGCTGTCCGACGCGCAGAAGCGCGCGATGTACGACCAGCATGGCCATGCCGCGTTCGAGCACGGCATGGGTGGTCGCGGCGGCGCCGGATTTGGTGATGTCGGCGACATCTTCGGCGACATCTTCGGCGACATCTTTGGCCGCAACGGCGGTGGCCGCGGCCGTCCGCGCCGCGGCGCCGATCTGCGCTACATCATGGAGCTGGATCTGGAGGAGGCCGTGTTCGGCGTCAGCCGGCAGATCGAAGTGCCTAGCCAGGTCAACTGCCATCACTGCAACGGCAGCGGCTCGGAGGACGGCAAGGTCAGCAAGTGCAAGACATGCCACGGCCATGGCCAGGTGCGCATGCAGAACGGCATCTTCTCGATCCAGCAGGCGTGTCCGCATTGCGGCGGCACCGGCCAGGCGATCGAGAAGCCGTGCAAGAAGTGCCATGGCGAAGGCCGGATCGAGGAAACCCGCACGCTGTCGGTGCAGATTCCCGAAGGCGTCGACAACGGCGATCGCATTCGCCTGACCGGGCAGGGCGAAGCTGGCCCGTCCGGCACGCCGGCGGGCGACCTGTATGTGGAAGTACACGTGCGCGAGCACGCGATCTTCCAGCGTGAAGGCAGCGATCTTTATTGCGAACTGCCGATCCGTTTCTCGCAGGCCGCGTTGGGCGCCGAGCTGCCGGTGCCGACATTGGAAGGCGAGGTGCCGATCAGCATTCCACCCGAGACGCAGACCGGTACCCAGTTCCGCCTGCGTGGCCGCGGCGTCAAGTCGGTGCGCAGCAGTCGCCACGGCGATCTGATCTGCCGCGTGGTGGTTGAAACGCCGGTGCGCCTGACCAAGCAGCAGCGTGAATTGCTGGAATCACTGGAAGCCACCTTCGACAGCAACGACGCCGGCAAGCACACGCCGCGCGCGAAAGGCTGGGTCGACGGCGTGAAGCAGTTCTGGTCAAAAGTCACCGCGTGATGCAACGGCACACGCGGTAGCATGTGCCGATCGACGGTTTTGACTGGAATGTGCCGATGACCCGACCTGTTCGCCTCGCCATCAGTGGCGCCTCCGGCCGCATGGGCAGCGCGTTGCTGAGCCTGCTCGGCAATGACGCACGTTTCGAGCTGGTGCATGCGGTAGTGGCGCCGGGCTCGGCCCACACGGGCCAACCGGTGTTTGCCGGGGATGCGGGCTCATTGCGTTACGCGGATGGCTGGACGCAGGCCCCTGCGCTCGATGTCGTCATCGACTTCAGTGGTCCGGCCGGCCTGACCTTGGCACTCGATCATTGCCTGGCGCATGGCATGGCATTGGTGAGTGGCACCACCGGCATCGACGCGGCGCTGGAAGCGCGGCTTGCCAGCGCCGGCAGCAGCATCGCGATCCTGCGCGCAGCCAATTTCAGTCTCGGCGTCGCCGTACTGACGCGGCTGTTGCGTGAGGCTGCTGTGGCATTACCGGGCTGGGATCTTGAAATCATCGAGGCGCACCACGGCCGCAAGCAGGATGCCCCGTCCGGTACGGCGCTGGTGCTCGGTCACGCCGCTGCAGCCGCACGCCACACCACGCTGGAAGCGGCGGCGGTATGCAGCCGCGTAGGCCAGACGGGCGAACGCATCGAGGGCAGTATCGGTTTTGCCGTGGTGCGTGGTGGCGATATTGTCGGTGAGCACACCGCGATGCTGATCGGGCAGGGTGAACGGCTGGAGCTGGCTCATCGCGCCACCGATCGTTCGATCTTTGCGCGCGGCGCCTTGCAGGCGGCGCATTGGCTGGCTGGCCGTGCGCCCGCGCTTTGGCAGCTTGACGACGTGATAGCCACCAGCAAGTAGCTGGATGTTGTGAATGCCACTACCGGATCGAATGTTGGCTTGTGCCTCGTGATCCGTACCGTTAGCATTCCCGCACGTTGTCATTGGGGAGTAGCCAGCCTCGTCCCCTGAGGCGCTCGCATCAACATACTTGGTCGTCGCTGTTTTTGACGCCATGGTGCGAACAGCAGCCGCCACCATCGGGTGGCGGTCCTGCCCGGCGAGACCTTTGGCCATCGACATGCTTACCCTAGACCGGGCGAGCGGTGTCGTTGAGCCATCGGTTATTCCGCTCGCCCGGTCCAGGTCATCCCATGTTGCTTACCCTGTGTCTGTTTCTCGGTTCGGCCGGCGCGATCTATCTCGCCTGCGAATACTTCGTCAACGGCGTCGAATGGTTCGGGCAGAAGCTCAAGCTGAGTGAGACGGCGACCGGTACGGTGCTGGCGGCGTTCGGCACGGCGTTGCCGGAAAGCGCGGTGACTTTCGTCGCGGTGATGTTCGGCAAGACAGCCGAGGCGCGCGATATCGGCGTGGGTGCCGCGATGGGTGGTCCGCTGGTATTGGCCACGATCGCCTATGCGGTGGTCGGCGTGGCGATGTGGTGCAATCGCCATCGGCTGCGGCGGACTGACCGGATCATCCGGGTCGATCATCGCCGGCTGGCGCGCGATCAATCGTGGTTCCTGGCGATTTTTGTGGTCAAGGTCGGCCTGGGGCTGGTCGTGTTCGCGTTCAAGCCGCTGCTGGGCGTGCTGTTTCTGGTTGCCTATGCCATGTATGTGTGGCGCGAAATTCGCAGCGACGACAGTGCTCCGGAAGACGAGACACTTGAGCCGCTGAAGTTTCGCACCAGTCAGATCGATCCGGCCCTGCGCTGGGTGGTGATGCAGACGGTGGCAGCGTTGGTGGTGATTGCAGCCGCATCGCGGGTGTTCGTCAGCCAGCTCGAAGCCATCGGCGTCGCACTTTCATTGCCGCCGAATCTGGTCGCGCTGCTGCTGAGTCCGGTCGCGACAGAACTGCCGGAAACCGTCAACGCACTGATCTGGGTACGCCAGGGCAAGGAGCGTCTGGCGCTGGCGAACATCTCCGGCGCGATGATGATCCAGGCCACCATCCCCAGCTCACTGGCGATCTTCGCCACGCCATGGCTGTTCGATACGCCGCTGATCGTGGCCGGCGTACTGACCGCGATCGCCATCGTGTATCTGTGGTGGTTGTTCCGCCGTGGTCGGGTAGACGCACGCTGGCTGTTGCCGGTCGGCCTGCTGTACGGCGTGTTTGCCGGGTTTGTGGCGTGGCACTTTGCCGGCAGATGATCCGCGGGAGCCGGTTCAGTCGGGGTGCGAGGCGTTGCGGTCGCGCCCCGCGCCCAGCTTGGTGTCGAGACTGCCGAACAGTTTCTTGAACGCACGCGAGAACTTGCCGCGCTTCGTCTTGCGCAGCTTTTCTTCTTCACTGGTAAGCCATGCGACCTGGATCACCCGCCGTTCGCCTTCATAGGGCAAATGGCCGTGGAAGGAATTCTCGCAGCGCTTGAATACGGCAAACTCGCCATACAGCGGGGCCAGTTCGGGCGCAACCATACTGTCGATATCGTCGATCTTGTGCAGGAAGCGCAGACAGCCATCGCTGGTGTCGGGCCATTGCGTGTTGAGGTAGAGCAGTGCCGTGGCCACCTTGGACTTGCTGTCGGTATGGATGGTGCCGTGGCGCTTGTTGAGCAGTCGGCACAATGTCACCAGGGTCGGATACTGGCCAAGGTTGTCGATGCCCAGCCGCTGGCCGATGGCGCTGGCAAAGGCTGGCGTCGTCATGTTTTCGATCAGCGCGTTCACGGACGGACCGCAGTCGCTCGGGTCATACGGAAAGAAGCCGGCACTGGCATAGCGCGGGAAATCGCGATCCAGGTCGCTGCGCACTTCGTCCGGCAGCTGGCCGTGCGCCACCATGAACGGGAAGGGCTGGTGCTGCACCGTGGTATCCGGGCGATCAAGTCGGGCGGGATCGAGCAGGACGGCGGCGCTCATGGACATTCAGCTCCATTGAAATGGGGCTTAGTGTAGCGCCGACCGATTGGCCGCGATGGGTGCAAAAACGCATGATTCAGACTGCGTAAGGTGGACAGAAACGCCGCCGCCGCCTATCATTTCCACCCGCCCTGATCCTTTCCTTTCCAAGCTCCACAAGCCAGCAATCCTGCGGCTTGCGGACTTTGCTGCATCTAAAAGGCGGTTACCGTATGCCTACTCCTGCTCTGCTGGCCCTCGAAGATGGCAGCGTGTTTCATGGTCATGCCGTCGGCGCGACGGGCGAAACCGTTGGCGAGGTGGTCTTCAATACCGCGATGACCGGTTACCAGGAGATCCTCACCGATCCCTCGTACTCGCGTCAGGTCGTCACGCTGACTTATCCGCACATCGGCAATACCGGCGTCAACGCCGAAGATGTCGAATCCACCGCCGTGCACGCCGCCGGACTGATCGTGCGCGACGTGCCGCGCCGGGCCAGCAACTGGCGCAGCAACGAAAGCCTGCCCGATTATCTGAAGCGTCATGGCACGGTCGCCATCGCCGGCATCGATACCCGCCGGTTGACCCGCATCCTGCGCGACAAGGGCGCGCTGGCCGGCTGCATCATGGCCGGTGAGCACGTTGACGCCGAGACGGCACTGGCGAAGGCGCGGGCTTTTCCCGGCTTGAACGGGATGGACCTGGCCAAGCTAGTCAGCACGACCAAGTCGTATGTGTGGAAGCAGGGTGTGTATGACCTGGACCGCACGGCGTTCAATCAACCGGCGATGCGCTTCAAGGTGATTGCCTACGACTTCGGTACCAAGCTCAACATCCTGCGGCTGCTGGCCGAACAGGGCTGCGAGGTCACCGTGGTGCCGGCGCAGACGCCTGCCGCCGAGGTGCTGGCGATGAAGCCGGATGGCGTGTTTCTGTCCAACGGTCCCGGCGATCCGGCAGCCTGTGATTACGCGATCGCCGCTACCCGCGAACTGCTCGATGCGAAGATCCCGTTGTTCGGCATCTGTCTCGGTCATCAGCTGATGGGTCTGGCATTGGGCGCGAAGACACTGAAGATGAAGTTCGGCCATCACGGCGCGAATCATCCGGTGAAGGATCACGACGATGGTCGCGTGCTGATCACCTCGCAGAACCATGGCTTCGCGGTCGACCCGGCCACGCTGCCGGCGAACGTGCGGGTGACGCATACCTCGCTGTTCGATGGTTCGCTGCAGGGTTTCGCGCTGACCGACCGCCCGGCATTCTGCTTCCAGGGACATCCGGAAGCGAGTCCCGGCCCGCTCGACATCGGCTATCTGTTCCAACGTTTTGCCGCACTGATGCAGGAGGCCCGCTGAAATGGCCAAGCGTACCGATATCAAGAGCATCCTCATCATCGGCGCTGGCCCGATCGTGATCGGCCAGGCCTGCGAGTTCGACTACTCCGGCGCGCAGGCATGCAAGGCGCTGAAGGAAGAGGGTTACCGGGTGATCCTGGTGAACTCCAACCCCGCCACGATCATGACCGACCCGGAGACCGCCGACGCGGTCTACATCGAGCCGATCAACTGGCAGACGGTGGAACGCATCATCGCCAAGGAGCGCCCGGACGCGGTGCTGCCGACGATGGGCGGCCAGACCGGTCTGAACTGTGCGCTGGATCTGGCTGATCACGGCGTTCTGGAGAAATACAACGTCGAATTGATCGGTGCCTCGCGCGAAGCAATCCGCATGGCCGAGGACCGCGAGCTGTTCCGCGTGGCGATGGCCGAGATTGGGCTGGATTGCCCGAAGGCCGAGGTGGTGCGCACCTTCGAGCAGGCGCTCGTGACCCAGGCCAAGGTCGGCTTCCCGACCGTGATTCGCCCGAGCTTCACGCTCGGCGGTTCCGGCGGCGGCATCGCGTACAACAAGGAGGAGTTCGAGGAGATCGTCAAGCGCGGTCTGGAACTCTCGCCGGTGGGCGAAGTGCTGGTCGAGGAATCCGTGCTGGGCTGGAAGGAATTCGAGAGGGAAGTGGTGCGCGACACCGCGGACAACTGCATCATCGTCTGCTCGATCGAGAACCTCGATCCGATGGGCGTGCACACGGGCGACTCGATCACCGTGGCGCCGGCGCAGACGCTCACCGACAAGGAATACCAGCGCCTGCGCGATGCCTCGATCGCGGTACTGCGCAAGATCGGCGTGGATACCGGCGGCTCCAACGTGCAGTTCGGCATCAATGCCGAGAACGGCCGCGTTGTCGTCATCGAGATGAATCCGCGCGTGTCGCGTTCGTCCGCGCTGGCGTCGAAGGCGACCGGATTCCCGATCGCCAAGATCGCCGCGAAGCTGGCCGTCGGCTACACGCTGGACGAACTGAAGAACGACATCACCGGCGGCCTGACGCCGGCCTCGTTCGAGCCGTCGATCGACTACGTGGTCACCAAGATTCCGCGTTTCGCGTTCGAGAAATTCCCGGCCGCCGATGCCCGCCTGACCACCCAGATGAAATCGGTGGGCGAGGTGATGGCGATCGGCCGCAGCTTCCACGAGTCGCTGCAGAAGGCGCTGCGCGGACTGGAGATAGGCAAGACCGGACTCAATCCGACCGGGTTGGACATCAGCACCGAGGATGGCCTGGCCGTGCTCAAGCGCGAGCTGCGCGAGCCGCGTCCGGATCGCGTATTCCATCTGGCCGATGCGTTCCGCGCTGGCATGTCGCTGGAAGAAGTGCACAGCCTGAGTCGGGTCGACCCGTGGTTCCTTGCTGCGTTTGAGGACATCGTGCTGACCGAGGCCGAGGTTGTGGCACAAGGCATCACGGCACTCGATGAACCGCGCATACGCGAGCTCAAGCGGCTCGGCTTTGCCGATGCGCGCGTGGCAGAGTTGCTCAACACGGACGAGGCTGCGGTACGCCATCTGCGTCATACGCTCGGCGTGCGACCGGTCTACAAGCGGGTGGATTCCTGCGCGGCGGAGTTCGCCACCAGCACGGCCTACATGTATTCGACCTATGAGGAAGAGTGCGAGGCGAACCCGACGGATCGCGACAAGATCATCGTGCTCGGCGGCGGTCCGAACCGTATCGGCCAGGGCATCGAGTTCGACTATTGCTGCGTGCATGCGTCGCTGGCGCTGCGCGAGGATGGTTACGAAACCATCATGGTCAACTGCAATCCGGAAACCGTCTCGACCGACTACGACACTTCCGATCGCTTGTACTTCGAGCCGCTGACGCTGGAAGACGTACTGGAAATCGTCCATCTGGAAAAGCCGAAGGGCGTGATCGTGCAGTACGGCGGACAGACCCCGCTGAAACTGGCGCGCGCGCTGGAAGCTGCCGGCGTGCCGATCATCGGCACCAGCCCGGACAGCATCGATCTGGCCGAAGACCGCGAGCGCTTCCAGCAAATGATCGAGAAGATCGGCCTGAAGCAGCCGCCGAACCGCACCGCGCGCAATGCCGACGAGGCGCTGGCGCTGGCCCGCGAGATCGGCTATCCGCTGGTGGTGCGGCCGAGCTACGTGCTGGGCGGCCGCGCGATGGAAGTGGTCCATGACGACGCCGACCTGTCGCGCTACATCCGCGATGCGGTGAAGGTCTCCAACGATTCACCGGTGCTGCTCGATCGTTTCCTTGATCATGCGGTCGAGGTCGATGTGGACGTGATCGCCGATGCCGAAGGCAATGTGCTGATCGGCGGCATCATGGAGCACATCGAGGAAGCCGGGGTGCATTCGGGCGACTCGTCGTGCTCATTGCCGCCGTATTCACTGACACCGCAGATCCAGGATGAGATGCGCCGCCAGGTCACCGCGATGGCGAAGGAGCTGAAGGTCATCGGCCTGATGAATACGCAGTTCGCGATCCAGGGCGACACCGTGTTCATCCTTGAAGTGAATCCGCGCGCCTCGCGCACCGTGCCGTTCGTGTCCAAAGCCACGGGTGTACCGCTGGCGAAGATCGCCGCCCGCGTGATGGCCGGTCGTTCGCTGGCGAGCCTGGGCGCGACGCGCGAAGTGATTCCCGCGTACTACTCGGTGAAGGAGGCGATCTTCCCGTTCCTGAAGTTCCAGAACGTCGACCCGATTCTCGGCCCCGAGATGCGCTCGACCGGTGAAGTGATGGGTGTCGGCCGCAGTTTCGGCGCCGCGTTTGCACGAGGTCACGAAGCGGCCGGAATTCGACCACCGACGGTGGGCAAGGTATTCCTGTCGGTGCGTGACAGCGACAAGGACCGTTTGTTGCCGGTGGCGCGCGAAGTCATCTCGCGTGGCTTCAATCTGGTGGCGACCTCGGGTACGGCCAGCTATCTGGCCGAACACGGTGTGGTCTGCGAACGCGTCAACAAGGTGCTTGAAGGCCGCCCGCATATCGTCGACCTGATCAAGAATGGCGAGATCGTCTATATCGTCAACACCACCGAGGGCAAGCAGGCGATCGCCGACTCGTTCTCGATTCGGCGCGAGGCGTTGCAGCATCGCGTCACCTATTCCACTACCGTCGCAGGCGCCCGTGCGCTCGTGCATTCGCTGGATTTCCGCAGTGATGGCGAAGTGCACAGCCTGCAGGAACTGCACAAGGAGTTGAACGCATGAGTCGTGCTCCCATCACCAAGGCCGGTTCGGAGCGTCTTCGCGCCGAGCTGGAGAGGCTGAAGTCGGTCGATCGCCCGCGCATCATCGCGGCGATCGCCGAGGCGCGTGCACATGGCGACCTCAAGGAAAACGCCGAATACCACGCTGCGCGCGAACTGCAGAGCTTCACCGAAGGTCGCATCGGTCAACTGGAGGCATTGCTGTCGACGGCCGAAGTGATCGATGTGACCCAGCTCAACCCCGGCAACAGGGTAGTGTTCGGCGCCATTGTCGATCTGGAAGATGAGGACAGCGGTGCAGCCGTGACCTATCAGATCGTTGGCGACCTTGAAGCCGACATCAAACAGCACCTGATCGCGGTATCCTCACCGATTGCCCGTGCGTTGATCGGCAAGAGCTCCGGCGACAGCTTTGAATTCACTGCGCCGAACGGCGTCAAGCACTACGAGATCATCGACGTCCGCTACGAATGAGGGAAGCGCCATGGCGTCCGCTTGCAGTGCGACGGACGCCCACAAAAAAGGCCGCTTGCGCGGCCTTTTTCATGACTTCGTTCGCAACTGGCCCGATTGAGCTTAGCGCTGACGAGCCTTGAAACGGGGATTGCTCTTGCAGATCACGAACACCTTGCCACGACGACGCACAATCTTGCAATCGCGGTGCCGCGCCTTGGCGGACTTCAAAGAGTTAAGCACCTTCACGGCCAGCTCCTGACACTAAACGAAAATGTAAGCGGGCAAGTGTAACGAGTCCAATGGTTTATCACAAGTCTGATGCGACGACAGTTTCGGCAACCGTGACCAGAAACTGCTGCAATGCCGGCGAGTGATCGCTGGCGCGACTGGCCACTGCCAGCAAGAGGTAAGCGCCAGAGTCTTCCAGCGGTACGTAACTGACTCCGGCCAGCCGCACGGCGCGCATGCTGGCAGGCACGAGAGCCAGCCCCAGACCCGCTGCGACGAGTGCCAGAAGGCCATTGATCTGCTGTGCGTGCTGGACGATCGTTGGCTGGAAACCTGCCGCAGTCGCCAGTTTCACCAGTCGGTCGTAAAGCGTGGCGGCGAGTTTGCGCGGTTGCGAAACAAACGCATCACCTGCCACTTCGGCCAGTCGCATGCTGCTGCGGCTGGCCAGGGGATGGCCGGCGGGCAGGGCAAGCAGCAGGGGTTCGCGATCAATGACACTGAGGCGCAAGTCGCGGGCATCCTGTGCATGAGCCGGTTCATTGCGAACAAAACCGATGTCGATTTCACCGGCCAGCAGCGCAGCGAACTGAGGCTCCGTATACATCTCACTCAGTTTCAGGCGGACATTGGGCGCGATCTGGCCATAGCGCAGCAAGGTCTGTGGCAATGCAGGATGAAACGAGACCGAAACCGTATACGCCAGGCGCAACTGCCCACTGTAGCCGGCGGCGGCGGCGGTCACCTCGCTGCGCGCCTCATCAGCCATGGCCAGGATCTGTCGGGCTTGCTCCAGGAAGACCCTGCCTGCTTCGGTAAGCGCCACGTGACGCTTGGTGCGCTCCAGCAAACGTACGCCCAAATCCAGCTCCAACGACTGGATCTGTTGGGACAACGGTGGCTGGGAGAGATGCAGGCGCAGGGCCGCACGGGTGAAGCTCAGCTCCTCGGCCACGGCGACGAAATAGCGCAATTGGCGAAAATCAAACATATAGCGTTTTTGAATTAATGTGACGCTAAATATATATTAGATACTTTATTGCGTCGATCATAAACTCTCTTCCGTCCCGCCACTTCCCCTCCCCCCTAGTGGCGGCGGCCCTCGCCCCGCAGCGACGCTAAATACGATATCTGGTTCAACTCCCCCCCTGAGCCCATATCGATGCGTCTTCCCTGCGGGGCGCTTTCTTTTGCATTTCCGACGCCGCTGCCTTCCAGGCTGCGGCGTCGGCGTTTCTGGCGATGGAGTCAGATCTGGCTGGCCAGCCGAGTGCCTTGGGCAATCGCGCGTTTTGCGTCGAGTTCGGCGGCCACATCGGCCCCGCCAATGACGTGCACTTTCAGGCCCGCTGCGATCAATTCGTCAGCGAGTCGGCGATTCGGCTCCTGGCCGGCGCAAATCACCACATGGTCAACCGGCAGGACTTGTGGGGTGCCATCGACGTTAATGTGCAGACCCTGATCGTCGAAATGCTGATAACTGACGTTGCCCAGCATGGTGACCTGCTTGGCCTTCAGCGTGGCCCGGTATACCCAGCCGGTGGTCTTGTTGAGCCGTGCGCCCGGGCGCCCCTCGCTGCGCTGCAGTAACCAGATCTGCCGGGCAGGAGCTTCCGGTTGCGGCTTCTGCAAGCCGCCACGTTGCGCCAGCTGCATGTCCACCCCCCACTCACGGGTCCAGCGGGCTACGTCGCTGGTGGGCGAGGGCGCGTGTTCGACCAGAAACTCGGCCACGTCGAAACCGATGCCACCGGCGCCGATGATCGCCACCTTCGCGCCAACGCTATGGTGACGGGCGAGTACATCCAGATAACTCAGCACACGCGGATCATCGCTGCCGGGGAAGCTCACCGTGCGTGGCGTGATACCGGTGGCGATCACCACTTCGTCATAGCCGTCGGCGTGCAGTGACGCGGCATCTGCGGTCTGGCCCAGTTGCACGTTGACACCGGTATCGTTCAGTCGATGGCGGAAATAGCGCAGTGTCTCGTGGAATTCTTCCTTGCCCGGAATCTGCTTGGCGTAATTGAACTGGCCGCCAATCTCGCCGGCTTTGTCGATTAGCGTTACCGCATGGCCGCGCTCGCCCAGCGTGCTGGCGCAGGCCATGCCAGCCGGCCCAGCACCAATCACGGCGATGCGTTTGCGCACACGGGCTGGTTCGATCTTCAGCTCGGTCTCGTGACAGGCGCGCGGATTGACCAGGCAGCTGGCCCGCTTGTTCTGGAACACATGATCGAGGCAAGCCTGATTGCAGGCGATGCAGGTGTTGATGCGCTCGCTGCGACCGGCTCTGGCCTTGTTGGCCCAGTCCGGGTCGGCCAGCAACGGGCGCGCCATCGAGACCATGTCGGCCTCGCCGTCCGCAAGGATGCGTTCGGCGACCTCGGGCATGTTGATGCGATTGGTGGTGATCAGCGGAATCGCCACTTCGCCCTTGAGCTTCTTCGTGACCCAGGCAAATCCCGCACGCGGCACGCTGGTGACGATGGTGGGTACACGCGCCTCGTGCCACCCGATGCCGGTGTTGATGATCGAGGCACCAGCAGCTTCGATGGCCTTGGCCAAAGTCACGATCTCGCTCCAATCCTGGCCGCCTTCGACCAGGTCCAGCATGGATAGCCGGTAGATGATGATGAAGTCGCGGCCTACCGCTTCGCGCGTGCGGCGCACGATCTCGATCGCGAAACGCATGCGGCGGGCAGCGTCGCCGCCCCAGGCGTCATTGCGCTGGTTGGTACGCTCGGCGATGAACTGGTTGATCAGATAACCTTCCGAGCCCATCACCTCGACACCGTCGTAGCCGGCCTCCTGGGCCAGTTTCGCGCAGTGCATGAAGTCGTGGATGGTGCGCTCCACGCCGCGAGAGGACAGCGCCCGCGGAGTGAACGGGGTGATCGGCGACTTGATCTTCGATGGCGCCACTGACAGCGGGTGATAGCCGTAGCGCCCGGCGTGCAGGATCTGCAGGCAGATGCGACCGCCTTCAGCATGCACGGCATCGGTAAGCTTGCGATGCCGTGGCTTGTGCCAGGGCATCGTGAGCTGGCCACCAAACGGCTTCAGCCAGCCCTGGATGCTCGGCGCGATGCCGCCGGTGACCATCAGTCCGATGCCGCCCCGCGCACGTTCGGCGAAATAGGCCGCCAGCTTGTCGTAATCGCTGGCCTTGTCCTCCAGCCCGGTATGCATCGAGCCCATAAGGATGCGGTTGGGCAGGGTGACATGGCCCAGATCGAGCGGGGCAAACAGCTTCGGGTAATTCATGCGACCTGCACTGGATCAAACGATCGTATGAATGTGCCGGTGTTGGGTGTCGAAAAGCAAGCGCCGCGGCAAACTCAGGCCGGGACGTTCATGCCAGCAGCTGGTGCACCAGTGCGATGTAACGGCGCATGGCTTCCTCTTCGGATACGCCATTCAGTTGCGCCCACGCCGCGTGCTTGGCGGTGCCGACAAAGTCGAAGAAGCCCGGCTGGGTCCGGCGCAGATCGCCCTCCGAGCCTTGCTTGTACAGGGCATACAGCTTCAGCAAGGTGTCGTTGTCGGGGCGCGTACCCAATTGCTGGATGTCCTCGGCGGCTTGTTCGAATTCGCGGCGAAGATCGGTCATAAGGCGGATCGGGCTGGCATGGATGCAGGGAGACCGGCTAGATAGCACGCGTTCCCGGTGGGGTCAACGCGTTAAACTTCCGCTTACTCCCGTTCAGCCAGGATCTTGCCATGAGCCATGCCGCGCCCGCTCCCGTACTCACCATCGACGGGCCATCCGGGTCGGGCAAGGGCACCATCAGCGCCCTCGTGGCAGAGCATCTGGGCTGGCGGCTGCTGGATTCTGGTGCCTTGTATCGGGCTGTGGGCTACGCCGCCGGCATGGCCGGGCTGGACTTGTCGGACGTGGATGCCGTGACCCGCTGCGCCCAAGCCACGAAGATCCATTTCCGCGCAGCCAGTGACGGAAGCCAGACCCGGGTGATCGTCAATGGGCACGACGCCACCGATGAGCTGCGCACCGAAACTGCCGGTGCAGCGGCCTCGGCGATTGCCTCGATGCCGTCGGTGCGCGAGGCCTTGGTGGCGCTGCAGCTGGGCTTCCGAAAGGCGCCGGGGCTGGTCGCTGACGGGCGCGACATGGGCACGGTGATCTTCCCGGATGCCGCGTACAAGGTTTTCCTCACGGCGAGCGCCGCCGAACGTGCGAAAAGACGCTATAAGCAGTTGAAGGAAAAGGGACTCAGCGTTACACTTGGCGGCCTTCAGCGCGAAATCGAGGCGCGTGACAGCCGCGATGCATCGCGCGCGGTCGCGCCCCTCAAGCCTGCCGAAGATGCCGTATTGGTGGACACCACCGGGATGGGTATCGACGAGGTCGTCGCGAAAGTACTTGCCGTCGTGCAGCCTTGAGTCCAGGTTGCGCGGCGGTTTCTGCGCCCCTGCTGTGGCAGGGGATTTTGGCCAATGGTGACGACGGTCGGTTCCGAGGAACCACCTGAAGACACCCTCAACCGGTGGACCGGGAAGTTCGTGCGCAACACGTCAACAAGCGCAACGGGCAACGGTCTTTTCCCACTATGGAATCAACATGACTGAAAGTTTTGCCGAACTGTTTGAACAGAGCCAACAGGCTATCTCCAAGCTGAAGCCCGGCGCCATCGTCACCGGCATTGTTGTGGAAATCCGCAATGACGTCGTCGTGATCAATGCGGGTCTGAAGAGCGAAGGCATCGTCCCGATCGAGCAGTTCAAGAGCGAAGAGGGTGTGCTGGAGGTGCAGGTGGGCGACGAGGTGAAGGTTGCCCTCGAAGCTTTGGAAGACGGTTTCGGCGAGACCAAGCTGTCGCGCGAGAAGGCCAAGCGCTCGATGGTGTGGGACGACCTCGAGCAGGCGTTCGACAAGGAAGAGACCATCGTTGGTCTGATTTCCGGCAAGGTCAAGGGTGGTTTCACGGTCGACATCAAGGACGTCCGCGCGTTCCTGCCGGGCTCGCTGGTCGATGTGCGTCCGGTGCGCGACCCGGTTTTCCTCGAGGGCAAGGAACTCGAGTTCAAGATCATCAAGCTCGACCGCAAGCGCAACAACGTGGTGGTCAGCCGTCGCGCCGTGGTCGAGACCGAGTTCTCCGCCGAGCGCGAGCAGTTGCTTGAGCGTCTGACCGAAGGTGCCGTGGTCAAGGGCACCGTCAAGAACCTCACCGACTACGGCGCGTTCGTGGATCTGGGTGGCATCGACGGCCTGCTGCACATCACCGACATGGCGTGGAAGCGTGTGCGTCATCCGTCCGAAGTCGTCAATGTCGGCGACGAGCTGGACGTGCGCGTGCTGAAGTACGACAAGGAGCGCAACCGCGTTTCGCTGGGCCTGAAGCAGCTGGGCGACGACCCGTGGGTCGCCATCGCCCGTCGCTACCCGGTCGGCAGCCGCCTGTTCGGCAAGGTCTCCAACGTCACCGATTACGGCTGCTTCGTAGAGATCGAGCCGGGCGTGGAAGGGCTGGTGCACGTGTCCGAGATGGACTGGACCAACAAGAACGTCAACCCGGCCAAGGTGGTTCAGGTCGGTGACGAGACCGAAGTCACCGTGCTGGACGTGGATGAGGAGCGTCGCCGCATCTCGCTGGGTATCAAGCAGACCCGCTCGAACCCGTGGGAAGCCTTCGCAGCGATGCACAAGAAGGGCGACAAGGTCTCCGGTCAGATCAAGTCGATCACCGATTTCGGTGTGTTCATCGGCCTGGACGGCGGCATCGACGGTCTGGTGCACCTGTCCGACATCTCCTGGCAGATGTCCGGCGAAGATCTGGTTCGCAACTTCAAGAAGGGCGACGAGATCGAGGCTGTGGTGCTGGCGGTCGATCCGGAACGCGAGCGCATCTCGCTCGGCATCAAGCAGATGGAGCAGGATCCGTTCGGCCAGTTCATGGCGGCGAATCCGCGCGGCACCATCGTCAACGGCACTGTCAAGGAAGTCGATGCGAAGGGTGCAGTGATCGATCTGGGCGAGGGCGTCGAGGGTTACCTGCGTGCCAACGACATCGCCAAGGAGCGCATCGAGGATGCCACGCTGCATCTGAAGGTGGGCGACAAGGTCGAGGCCAAGTTCACCGGCATGGATCGCAAGGGCCGTCAGCTGGCGCTGTCGATCCGCGCGAAGGACGAGGAAGATGTGCCGGAAGTGGCGGCTGTCGACTATGCGTCCGCAGCCAGCGGCACGACCAAGCTTGGTGCGTTGCTCAAAGAGCAGTTCAACAAGGCTGACTGATCGCAAGCGCGAGCCTGATGCGGGGCGGCACATCGCCGCCCCGCTGTTTCATGTCACGGACATTGGGGTCCCATGACCAAATCCGAATTGATCGAAGCGCTGGCCATGCGCCAGACCCATCTTGCGTTTGCTGACGTCGAGATGGCCGTCAAGAGCGTGATCGAACAGATGAGTCATGCGCTGGCTCACGGCGAACGCATCGAGGTGCGTGGGTTCGGCAGCTTCGCGCTGCATTACCGACCGCCGCGCATGGGTCGCAACCCGAAGACGGGCGAAGCCGTGGCATTGCCCGGCAAGCACGTCCCACATTTCAAACCAGGCAAGGAATTGCGCGAACGCGTCAATCTGGATCTGGAGCAGGAAGCCGGTTGATACGACACAAAAAGTTGATCGAAGGCAGGCGACGCAAGTCGACCTGCCTTCTTTTTGCCTGAAATCCGGAATGTCTGGAGTGGCGTTCTGAATCGTTGCCGCACGGATGGCCTGCTTTGCCTGTGCCTGTCACGGTCAATCGGGTAAAGTCTCGTCATGCGATTGCTCGCCATCATCATCCTGCTCATCTTCATTGCCGCCGGCATCGTGCTGGGCGCGCTCAACGCCGATCTGGTCGGCTACGATCTCGCGTTTGCCCGGGTGAAACTGCCCAAAGGCGCTGCCCTGCTGGGGGCCGTGGTGATCGGCTGGCTGCTTGGTGGGCTTACCGCATGGCTTGGGGTCAGTTCGCGCCAGCGTCGGCAGCATCGCCAGCAATCGCGCGCGGACAAGAAGTTGCCGGCCCAACCATGAATCTCATGTATGTGCTGGCTCTGCTGGTGCCAGTTGCGTTTGTACTGGGCTGGTGGGCCTCTCGCCAAGTGGGTGCGCGCCGTTCCGGCGCCGAAGTCAGCGAGCTGTCCTCGGACTATTTCCGCGGTCTGAATTACCTGCTCAACGAGGAGCAGGACAAGGCAATCGAGGTCTTCCTCAAACTGGCCGAATACAACCGCGACACGGTCGAGACGCATCTCGCGCTGGGCAATCTCTTTCGTCGGCGCGGCGAAGTGGACCGGGCGATCCGGCTGCATCAGCATCTGGTGTCGCGGCCTGGCCTGTCCGATGCCATGAAGACGGTAGCCTTGCTGGAGCTGGGCGAGGATTACATGCGTGCCGGCCTGCTCGATCGCGCCGAAGCGCTGTTTTCCGACCTGGTGGCGATGGATGCGCACGCGCCTTCGGCATTGCGCCACCTGATCGCGATCTATCAGCACGAACGCGATTGGCACAAGGCGATCGAGCACGCGCGTCGGCTGGAGGTGATGACCGGCGAGGACGAGGCGCCGATGATTGCCCAGTTCTATTGCGAACTGGCCGATCGTTCGCGCCAGCATGGCGCGCGCGCCGAAGCCCGTGATTACCTGCATCAGGCGTTCGAGTGCCAGCCTGATTGCGTGCGTGCATTCATGCTGACCGGCCGTCTGCAATCCGAGGATGGCCATCACGTCGAGGCGGTAACGGCCTACGAGGCGGCGGTGGCTGCCGACATCGCGTTCACTCCGGAAATCCTGCCGCCACTGCTCAACAGTTACGCCCATTCGCAGCAAATGGAACGTGCCGAAGGTTTCCTGCGCAGCATGCTTGAGCGTTATCACGGCGTCTCGCCGGTCCTGGCGTTGACCCATCTGTATCGGCAGCGCGATGGCGAGCGGGCGGCGATCGACTTCCTGACAACGCAATTGCGCCTGCGGCCATCGGTGCGGGGTCTGATGGCATTGATCGAC
The DNA here is from genome assembly GCA_027307195.1 of Rhodanobacter sp. Classification (GTDB taxonomy): domain Bacteria; phylum Pseudomonadota; class Gammaproteobacteria; order Xanthomonadales; family Rhodanobacteraceae; genus Rhodanobacter. The sequence continues at coordinate 43,470 of DAHUXL010000031.1, forward strand.
GCGACGATGGACAAGATCGAAGGCGAGGCGCGAGAAAACTTCCTGATTCTGCGCGATCTGACCAAGAAGCTGCTGGAAGGCCAGGCGATGTATCGCTGCAGCCGCTGCGGTTTCGGTGCCAAAGCACATCACTGGCAGTGCCCCAGCTGCAAAAGCTGGAGTACGATCCGGCCGATTCACGGCGTCGCCAGCGAGTGAGACGAAATTAGTATGTACACAGCCACGGGATGGTTGCTGACCAGCTTCCTGATCACGTTGCTGCTGGCGCGCGGCGCGATCGGTTACGCATATCGTCGCGGCATGCTCGATCATCCCGGGCAGCGCCGCTCGCATCGTCTGCCGACCCCGCGCGGGGGCGGTATCGGCATCGTCGTGGCGATGTTGATCTGTCTGCCCGGCACGTTG
>DAHUXL010000039.1 GCA_027307195.1 Rhodanobacter sp.
TCGTATTCCATGACTCATCCGGTGCCCCTCGATGACCAGACATCTTTCGGCAAGAACGATCGGGGATCATGCCCCTTCGTGATCATGCCTGTGAAATCGCGTCGAAACTGCGAACCCACACACGGAGCGGACCGCCCCGAAAAGAACTTCCCCACCTGATAGTCCTACACCAGCGCCTTCGCTGCAATGCTCCAGATGGTCGCCCCCACTTGCCGAGGGCCTATCCAAAACCTGGCCCGGCCCTGAAGCCACGCAAACGATCGATCCGGCTAACCCGCCGCTTGAACTGGCAATTTCGGTGGCGGCGGCTCTATTCGCATCATCGACCGATGATGCGAAACGATGGTCCAGTCCCTGGAAGCAAGGCCACTTCATACTTCCAAACGGTCATCCGGCCGCGCTACCAACGCATACAGCGCCGGCATCAGGAAGATGCTGATCAGCAGCCGGGTGAACAGGCCGCTGACGATGACCAGAGCAAACGGCCGCTGGGTATCGGTGCCGACGCCGGTGGCCAGTGCCGCCGGCAGCAGCCCCAGCGCCGCCACCAGGGCGGTCATCATGATCGGGCGCAGGCGCAGGATCGCGGCTTCGCGGATGGCCTCGTCCAGGGTGATGCCGCCGCGGCGGAGTTCGTTGACGTAGGAAATATAGACAACGGCGGTTTGTACCGAGACGCCGAACAGCGCCAGGAAGCCGATCCCGGAGGAGACCGAGAACGGCGTGCCGGTAAGCCACAGCGCCACAATGCCGCCCACCGGCGCCGACAGCAGCACGCCAAGCACGGTGATGAACGGGAATTTGAAGTTGCTGTAGAGGGTGAACAGCAGCAGGAAGATCAGCGACAGGGTCAGCGGCAGGATCACATTCAGTTGCGCGCGCGAGGCCGTGTATTCGGAGTATTCACCGCCCCAGTCCAGGCGGTAGCCCTGCGGCAGGCTGACCTTCTTGTTGACCTGCGCGATGGCATCTTCCACCGCGCCAGCCAGATCGCGTCCTTCCACCGAGAACTGCACGCCGATGTAGCGCGAATTGTCCTGACGATAGATGAACGAGGCACCGTTGGTCACCCGGATGTCCGCCAGTTCCTTGAGCGGGATCTGCTGGCCGGCTGGTGTGGCCACCAGGATGTTGCCGATTTCCTCGGGGTTGTCGCGGTATTGCTGTTCGAGGCGGACGACGAGGTCAAATTGCTTCTCGCCCTGCACCACCTGGGTGGCCACGTCGCCACCGATCGCCGTCGTGATCAGGCCGTTGATGTCGGCGACGTTCAAGCCGTAACGGGCAATCGCGGCGCGGTCGATCTTGATGCTCAGGCTGGGCTGGCCGAGCTCCTGTACCAGGCTTACATCGCGAATGCCGCGCACCTTCTCCAGCACCCGCTTGATCGCTTTGCCCTTCTGCTGCAGCGTGTCCAGATCGGAGCCGAACACCTTGACCGCCAGCGCACTCTTCAACCCCGTCTCGGCCTCGTCCACGGCGTCCTCGGCCGGCTGGGTGTAATTGAAGATGACGCCGGGAAAGGCCTGCAGCTTTTTGTTGATCGCCTCGATCAACTCGGGCTTGGTGTGATAGCTGCCGCTCCATTGCGAATAAGGCTTGAGGCCCACGTAGAACTCGGCGTTGAAAAACCCCGTCGAGTCGGTACCGTCGTCGGGCCGGCCGTGTTCGGAGGCGACCGTGGTGACTTCGGGGAACGAGCGCAGGATCTCGCGCACCTTGGGCACGATCTTCGCCGACTCGTCGAACGAGATGGTGTACGGCATCGTGGCACGTACCCACAGCGCACCCTCGTCCAGTTGCGGCATGAACTCGGCGCCGATGCGCGGGATCAGCAGCAGCGAACCCGCCAGCAGGATCGCCGAGGCGAACGTCGTGCCCCACGCGTGGGCGAGACAGAAATCGAGGCCCTTGATGTAGACCGACTTGATCGCCTCGAATATGCCGTTGCGCCGCTCGCGCACGCCCTTGCGCATCAGCCACGCGCACAACACCGGCAGCAGCGTCAGCGTGACGATCAGCGAGCCGACCAGCGCGAACACCATGGTGTCCGCCATCGGCTTGAACAACGTGCCGGACGGCCCGGACAACACGTAGATCGGCAGAAAGCTGACCACGATCACCGCCACGGCGTAGAAAATCGGACGATCCACTTCCGCCGCCGCGTCGACGATGATTTCCCTGATGTTGAGCGAGGTGCCCTTGCGCTCGGCGATCTGCCGGTAGATGTTTTCCACCATCACCACGGCGCCATCCACCAGGATGCCGAAATCCACCGCGCCGATGGAGAGCAGGTTGGCCGAGGCATGCTGCAGGTCAAGACATATGAACGCGAACAGCAAGGCCAGCGGGATGGTGGTGGCGACGATCAGGCCCGCACGAAAATCGTAGAGAAAGAAGATCAGGATCACGACGACCAGGAACATGCCGCGCAGCAGATTCTGCTCGACGATCTGCGTGGTCACCGCAACCAGGTCGCTGCGGTCGTAGAACGGATGGATCTTGACGTCCTTCGGCAGGACACGGTCGTTGAGCTCCCTGGTCTTCGCTTCAACCCGCTGCAGGACGTCCTGGGTTTTTTCGCCCGTGCGCAGGAAGATCACGCCCTCCACCGCATCGTCCTGTTTCTCGAAACCGAATTCGCCCAACCGTGGGGCGATGCCGATGACCACGCGGCCGACATCCTTAAGCAACACGGGCGTGCCGTTATGCACCGCCAGCACCACGCTGCCGATGTCCTCAAGCGTATTCAGACGCCCCATGCCGCGCACGTAATAGAACTGGCCGCCCTGCGAATAGAAGCCGCCGCCGGCATTGCCGTTGTTGGCCGCCAGCGCGGCTTCCACCTGCGTGGCGGACAGGCCGACCGCGGCGATCTTCGCCTGATCGAGCAGCACCTGGTATTGCATGGTGCCGCCGCCGAACCCCGAATCATCCGCCACACCGGGAACGGACCGGTACTGCGGCTCGATGGTCCAGTCCTCGAGCGTCTTGAGTTCCATCGGCGAGCGGTCGGAGCTTTGCAGCACGTACCGATAGATCAGGCCCGAGGGCGAGGCCAGCGGCGACACCGATGGCGTCACACCACTCGGCAGACTGAGATCACCCAACCGGTTGAAAACTTCCTGGCGGGCGAAATTGTTGTCGGTGCCGTCCTGGAACGTGATGACGACGTGCGACAGCCCGTACAGCGAAACGGAGCGTGTGCTGGTCGTTCTCGGAATGCCGTTCATGCCGAGCTCGACCGGCACGGTGATCAGTCGCTCCACTTCCTCGGCAGCGTGCCCGGGCCACTGCGTCACCAGTTCGACACTGGGCGGCGAAAGATCGGGATAGGCATCCACCGGCAGGCGCTGCAGCGACCGTGTGCCGGCACCGGTCAGCACCAGCGTGAGCAGAATAATCAGGAACGGCTGCATCAGAGACGCAGAGACGATCCGGTTCATGATCGAGGCGGTGCGCGACGGCGACCCGCCGAGAGGCAGTTGGTCGCTCATTGGTTTTGCATGAACTGCACGAAGATCCCGCCATCGACCACGATCTGGTCGCCCGCCTTGAGTCCGTCGGCAATCTCGTATTGATCGCCGCTGCGATAACCCAGGGTCACATGCTGGCGCGCAAAGCTGCCGTCGCGCTGGGTGGCGTAGACGAACGGCAGGTTCTCGTCGTCGCGCAGGATCGCCGACACCGGCACCAGCAGTCCGCGACTTTGCTGGTGCGAATGGATCCGCACGTTGACGTACATCTGCTTCTTCAGGAAATCGCCCGGGTTGTCGACGACGACCCGCGCCACCACTGCGCGCGTATCGGGGTTCACCAGCGCCGAGATGTTGGCCACGGTACCGGGAATGGTTTTCGATGCGATACCAGTCAACACTTCCGCCGGATCGCCAACGCTGACCGAGGCCAGTTCGGAACCGGAGATCTGCGCCATCACCCACACGCGCGACAGGTCGGCCACGGTGAAGCACGGCGTGGTGCCTGCCTGCAGCAGCTGGCCGGGCGTGATCAGTTTTTCCACCACGGTGCCGCTTATCGGCGAACGGATCGTGCCCTCGACGCGCGCCACCGGCCGGCCGGCCTGAAGGTCCCTGATCGTCTTCGGGTCGACATTCAGCGAAACCAGCGCCTGCAACGCAGCATCGCGGTCGGCCTCGGCATTGACCGCGTCGGTCTGGGCCTGCTGCTGCTCGCGCTGGGCAACGCCGTCATGCTGGACCAGATCCTTGTCCGCATCGGCAAGCCGGCGGGCGTTCCTGGCGGTGGCAAGTGCCTTGCTGTAAGCGCTGGTAGCCGCCGCAAAGTCCGGCGACTCCACCACCGCCAGGGGGGCGCCCTTCTTCACCTTGTCGCCGGGCGAAACCAGCAGCCGCGACACCGGACCGGAGAACGGTGCCAGCACGCTGGTGGCCTGGTCGTTGTCGAAATCCACCACACCGGTGGTCTCGACCGTCTTGCTGAACATGGACGGCGCGACGGTATAGAGATGGATGTGCTGGCGCTGCTGCGCGCTCAACGTCACATTGCTGGCCGTCACGGCAGCCGCCGGCGTGTTTTCGTCCGACCTGGATGTGCAACCGGCGCATAACGTCGCGACCGTCAGCGCGGCAGTGGCAAGGACGTGCGGGAACCTGCCCCGACGTATGGATTCACTTTTCATGTTCAGCCTTGGTTGAACCCGTCTTGATTGAATCAGCGCGGCCTGCTTCCGCGCGATGCCACCAGCCACCGCCAAGCGCCTGGAACAAGGCCGCCGTGTCGGCGTAACGATTGGCCTGTGCCTGCACCAGCGCGATCTGCGCCTGCTGGTCGGCCTGCTCGGCGCTCAACAGCGAGAGGTAGCTGGCGTAGCCGTCCTTCCATTGGCGTTGCGACAGATCCAGCGTGACCTTGGCGGCGTCGGCAGCCGCCGCCGCCGCCTTCAGGCCTTCGGCGTCCTGCTCAAGTGCGGTCAAGGTGTCGGCAACGTTCCGGAACGCGGTGAGGACCGTGCTGCGATATTGCTCGGCCGCCTGCACATAGGCCGCCTTTGCGGCGCGCTGCTGATGCAGCAAGGTGCCGCCCTGGAAAATCGGCGCCGTCACGGCCGCACCCAGATTCCAGAAACCGGTGCCCGCCTTGAACACTTCGCCAATCGCCAGCGCCGTGCTGCCAGCATTCGCGGTCAACGCGATATTCGGCAACCGGTTCGCCGTGGCAATGCCAACCTGCGCGCTGGCCGCGTGCATGTTCGCCTCGGCCTGCAGCACATCCGGACGCTGCGCCACGAGTTGCGAGGGCAGACTCAGCGGCAGCTCCTGCGGCAACTGCAAATCCGCCAGTTCGAATTTTTCAGCCGCGGCCTGGTTTGGAAAACGACCAGCCAGAACGGCCAGCAGGTTGTGCTGCTGGTCCAGCTGCTTGATAAGTGTCGGCAGCGTGGCGGTGACCTGGGCGAGCTGCGATTCCTGCGCGGCAACCTCCAGCCGGCCGACATAGCCCTTGGTTTTCTGGTAACGCAGGATCTGCAGCATGTGGGTATTGATGTCGATCAGCCGGCGTGTCGCGTCGATCTGCGCCTGCAACGATGCCTGCTGGACCGCGGCAGCCACCACATTGGCGCTCAGCGTGATCTGCGCCGCGATCATCTGATAGCGGACGGCCTGCTCCTGCGCATTCAGCGATTCCACCGTGCGGCGGTTCAGTCCGAACACATCGGGTACATATGACACGCTGACCTGCGGGGTGAACAGGTTGTACAGAAAGGCGTTATTGCTGGGCACGGGGGCGAGCGCGCCGGGTGGATCCTGCTGCCGGGCGGCCGAAAAACCTGCCGTGACACTGGGGTAGTAAGCGCCTCGCCCCGCCAGCGTATTTTCCCTGGCCACCGACAACGCCGCCTGCGCCGCCTTGAGATCGGGATTGCTGGCGAGCGACTGCTCGATCAGCGCATTCAGCGGCCTGGAATGAAACAGCGTCCACCAGTCACCGGGTATGTCGCTGCCGCTGGCAAAGCGCTGGGCCTCCCCACCGGCGACGTTCGCACTGCTGACTGTGGTCGCGGGCGGATGCGCGGTGTAATTTCTGACATCCGGTGCGGCAGGTTTTTTGAAGTAGGGACCGACGGCGCAACCGGCAAGCAACAGACAGGCGGCGGCTGCGATGAAAGACGCCGCGTGTGATGGCGGAGCATGGGCCACCGACGAAACTTTCGCCATGACCTCACCTCTCGCGTCCCGGGTCCTGGCAAGCGCATCGACCCACGTCTTGTTCATGCGAGCGTATCTTCGAGAATGAGGCGATCAGAATGCAACGATATATCGTATCAATTGCAGACGAAAGCCATGCCGAAAGTCACAGCCGTAAATGGACCCCCTCGATCACTCCGCCACACCTGGACGACGTGCGAAAATCGGGTTACCCGTCGATCATCCTCGTAGCCCATGACCTCCCAGAAATACGACTTCCGCCAGTTCCAGGAAGAACTTGCCAGACTCGAGCGCAAGGTTGAAAAGCAGCAACCGTCCAAGCCGCTCGGCAAGAAAGCGGCAGCAGCCCAGCGTCTGGCCATGGCGCGTGAGGAATTCCTGGTTCTGCGCAAGCGACACGACCTGACCGTCGCGGATGTGGTCGCCTTTTTTCCCGAGGAAGAAGGTATTGCCTATCTGCAGCAGTTGATCGCGGCGGCACAGGCGAAGCCCCGGCGGGCACGCAAGGTCACGAAAGTACCCAGCGCGGATTGAGCGCCGACGCATCAACCGATCTGGCAGCGATGCTCAGCCATCGCCCCGTATCTCCGCGCAGACCACTCTGACGAGCGGATCCGTCCCGGGATGCCTGATCGGGCGTGTGGGGCTTGACTCGATTTCATATTTCCATAATTATGAAAATATGAAATCGATAGATGCCGTCACCTGCCTCAGCGCGCTGGCCCAGGAACATCGCCTCAACCTCTATCGCCTGCTGGTGCAGGCCGGCGAGGAAGGCATGGCGGTGGGCGAACTGGCCGCAGCAACCGGATTGGCCGGCGCGACACTGACCAGCCACCTGCACATCCTGCGCCGCGCCGGCATGGTCAGCGACGAGCGGCGCGGACGGGTGATCCAGTGCCGCGCGAACTATCTGCAGATGAACGCCCTGCTCGGCTTTCTCACCGAGAACTGCTGCGCAGGCTCGGCGGACGCCGACTGCGCACCCGCCACGACATGCCAACCGGCAAGGAGAAACCGATGAAACGCTTCCATGTGCACGTGAACGTCGACCAGCTCGACAGCAGTATCCGCTTCTACACGACATTGTTCGGTGCGGCGCCCAGCGTGATCAAACCGGATTACGCGAAGTGGATGCTGGACGATCCGCGGATCAACTTCGCGATCTCGGAGCACGACCGTCAGCTCGGCGTGGATCACCTCGGCCTGCAGGCCGATGACGCTGCCGAACTTGCTGCGATCGGTGCGCGACTGCAGGCTGCCGATGCGGTCGCACTGGCGGAAAAAGGCACGACCTGCTGCTACGCCCATTCCGACAAGTTCTGGGCCGAAGATCCGCAGGGCATTCGCTGGGAAAGTTTCCACACACACGGCGAAGCCACTTCCTATGCAGCCGCACCGGACAAAACCGGCGCTGCATGCTGCGGCCCGGCGCCGGCTGCCAAACCCGTCGCTTCATGCGGACCGAACGCGAACTGCTGCTGAGATGGCCATGCATACCCGACCGCACAACGTGCTGTTCCTGTGCACCGGCAACTCCGCGCGCAGCGTGATGGCCGAAGCCCTGCTCAACATGCTCGGCGAAGGCCGGTTCCGCGCATACAGCGCCGGCAGTTTTCCCAGTGGCAAGGTGCAACCGATCGCCGCCGAGCTGGCGCGCGAATTCGGCTACAACGAACCGCTGCGCAGCAAGAGCTGGGACGAGTTTGCGCAAGTCGACTCACCGGCGATCGACATGGTGATCACCGTCTGCGACGACGCCGCCGGCGAGCTGTGCCCGATCTGGCCCGGCCATCCGGTCACCGCGCATTGGGGCGTGCCTGATCCCGTGGCCGTCGACGGCACCGAAGATGAACGCCGGCGCGCGTTCCAGTCGGCGTGGCTGATGCTGCGTCGACGCATCGATCTGCTGCTCGCACTGCCGCTGGAAAAACTCGATCGCCTGGCGACTCAGCACGAGTTGCGCGCCATCGGCCAGACGGCAGCCACCGATGAGCAATGAAACCATCGCGGCGGCGCCGTCGCGGATCGGATTTTTCGCGCGTTACCTGAGCGTGTGGGTTGCGCTGTGCATCATCGCCGGCATTGCACTGGGCCATCTCTTTCCCGGCATCTCCGCCATGCTGGCTGCAGCCGAAGTGCAGCACATCAACCTGCCGGTCGCCGCGCTGGTGTGGCTGATGATCGTGCCGATGCTGCTCAAGGTCGACTTCGCGCAACTCGCGGGAGTGCGACACCAGGTGCGCGGCATCGGCATCACGCTGCTGGTGAACTGGGCGATCAAGCCGTTCTCGATGGCACTGCTGGGCTGGCTGTTCATCCGGCATGTCTTCGCCGCATGGCTGCCGGTCGGACAGCATGATGCGTATATCGCGGGACTGATCCTGCTGGCAGCGGCACCGTGCACGGCGATGGTGTTCGTGTGGTCGCGGCTATGCGGTGGCGAACCGAATTTCACGCTGGCACAGGTCGCGTTGAACGACACCATCATGATCGTCGCATTCGCCCCGATCGTGGCGTTGCTGCTGGGGGTCGCTTCGATCCACGTACCCTGGGGCACGCTGATGCTGTCGGTGCTGCTGTATATCGTGGTGCCGGTGATCACGGCGCAGCTGTGGCGTGGATGGCTGTTGCGCCGTCGCGGACAACTCGCGCTTGATGCCACGCTGCATCGCATCGACCCGTGGTCGACTGCTGCCCTGCTCGCCACGCTGGTCCTGCTGTTCGGCTTCCAGGGTGAGGCGATCCTCGCGCAACCGCTGATCATCGCGCTGCTGGCCGTGCCGATCATCATCCAGGTCTATCTCAATGCCGGCATCGCCTACGGCCTGAGTCGCTGGCTGAAGGTGCCGCATTGCGTGGCTGGCCCGGCCGCGCTGATCGGCGCCAGCAATTTCTTCGAGCTGGCAGTAGCGGCGGCCATCAGCATCTTCGGGCTGCGCTCGGGCGCGGCGCTGGCAACTGTGGTCGGTGTGCTGGTGGAAGTGCCGGTGATGCTGTCGGTGGTACGCATCGTCAATCGCACTGGACACTGGTTCGATGAGAAAGCGGCGGCGCCGGTGATGCGCAGCTGACTGCCGCTGCGTGCGTCACCCGCACGCAGACAATCAGCAGCGATTCAGTCTCGTCGTGCGGATTCACCGCACGTTTGCACACCCCCGTGAAAACTCGGGGTTCCTGCAAGCAACGAGGTACGGTCCATGAACAAGAAAATCCCTGCACTGACTTTCGCGCTGGCACTTGGCACGCTCTCGCTGTCAGGCATCGCCATGGCACAACAGGCGATGACCGAGCCGCAGGTGCAAGGCAAACTCACCACACAGGGCTATACCAAGGTCCATGACCTGAAGTTCAAGGATGGCATGTGGCATGCCGACGCCAGGAGCGCCAACGGCGACAAGGTGGATCTGCGCATCGACGCGAAGACCGGCGAGGTCTATCCGGACAAGCTGGTTTCGAAACTGAGCAAGCAGGACGTGCGCGCATCGCTGGAATCCCAGGGCTACACCCATGTGCATGATGTCGACTTCGATGACGGCATGTGGAAAGCCAAGGCCCACAATCCGGCCGGCAACAAAGTCGAGCTCAAGGTCGACGCCAACACCGGCAAGGTGATTGCCAGCGACTGATGCAGTCACATGGACGACCAGACCAACGGTGTATCGGCATGAGTCGATACACCGTTGAATGGACCGGCCGCCGGATGCTCACTAGTATCGGAGCAATCCCTCCCCGATCGGTGACTGCCCGTGAAGCGATTGCTGCTCTCCACCTTGCTCGCGGCCGCGTGCTCTACCGCGCTGGCCGCCAGCAGCACGCCAACCTTCAGCACCAAGCTCCTGTCCACCGAGGTCAAGACGCTGTCCTCGGATGCGTTCGAGGGCCGTGGTCCGGCCACGCCGGCCGAGACGAAGACCATCGACTACGTGGTGGCGCAGATGAAAGCTGCCGGCTTGCAGCCCGGCGGTGATCTGAAGGACGGCAAGCGTGCATGGACCCAGGCGGTGCCACTACGGCGCAGCCAGATCATCGGCACGCCGATATTGACCCTCAACCTCGATGGCAAGAGCGAGACGCTGAGCCAGGGCGAGCAGATCGCGGTGCGCGCACCGATGGACGGCTCGACCAGGGTGTCGATCGCGAACGCGCCACTGGTGTTCGTCGGTTACGGCGTGAAGGCGCCCGAGCGCCGGTGGGACGATTTCAAGGGCGTCGACCTGCACGGCAAGATCGCGGTGGTGCTGGTCAACGACCCGGATTTCGAGACCGGCAAGGGCGACTTCGGCGGCAAGGCGATGACCTACTACGGCCGCTGGACCTACAAGTATGAAGAAGCCGCGCGGCAGGGTGCGCTGGGCATGCTAGTGGTGCACGAGACCGCACCGGCCTCGTACGGCTGGGCCACGGTGAAAAACTCCAACACCAACACCATGTTCGACATCGTGCGCGACAAGCCATCTGCCGTGCATCCGGAACTGGAAGGATGGATCCAGCACGATCTGGCGGTGCAGATGTTCAAGCATGCCGGGCTGGATTTCGATGCCTTGAAGAAGCAGGCACAGACGCGCGCGTTCAAGCCGGTGACGCTGAAGGGCGAGACTTTCTCGGCCAGCTTCAAGGTCGACAGCAGCGTGATCACCTCGCACAACATCGTCGGTCGCATCGAAGGCAGCAAGCGCCCGGACGAGACGGTGATCTACAGCGCGCACTGGGATCATCTGGGCGTCGGCCAGCCCGATGCGAAGGGTGACCGCATCTACAACGGCGCGGTCGACAACGCAACCGGCACCGCGGCGCTGATCGAGATGGGCCGCGCCTTCGCGCAGGGGCCGCGACCCGAGCGTTCGGTGGTGTTCCTCAACGTCACCGCCGAGGAAAAGGGCCTGCTCGGCTCCGAGTACTACGCCGCCAATCCGCTGTATCCGCTGGCCAAGACTGCCGGCGTGCTCAATGTGGATGCACTCGACCCGCACGGCCTGGCGCGCAACTTCACCATCTCCGGCAGCGCCAAGCTCGATCTGCTGAATGACCTGATCGCCGACGCGAAGCAATACGGCATGAGCTACACCGCCGACCCGAAACCGGAGGCCGGTCACTTCTTCCGCTCCGATCATTTCTCCTTCGCCAAGCGCGGCGTACCGGCGATCTCGTTCGGCTCGGGTGACGACTGGATCGACGGCGGCATCCAAGCCGGCAAGGCCGCGGACGACGACTACACCGCCAAGCGCTATCACCAGCCCGGCGACGAGTGGCAGGCCGACTGGCCGTTCACCGGCATGGCGCGAGACCTGCAGCTGCTCTACACGGTCGGCAACAAGTTGGCGAATTCCGATGCGTGGCCGAACTGGAATGCGGATTCGGAATTCCGCGGCACTCGCGACAAGACGGCAGCCGAGCGGAAGTAGGCTGGCTGCGCTGCGGCAGCGCATTGGCTCCTCCCCGGCAAGCAGGGGGAGGCAGGGAGGAGACAATCCGAGCTTGCGAAAGATGAAAAGCTCGCCCCACTCCAACCCTCCTCGGCTGAAAGGGGAGGGAGCAAAGCAAGGGTTCGGTGCTGTCCCCAACTCTCTCGCACAGAAAGCACGTTCAACGTTTGCAGTAAGCCCACAGCAGAAACGGTGGCAGCATCTGCTTCCATGACGCCTGGTTGTGCACGCCGCCCTGCAACTGGAACAGTGACGCATCCGCGCCACGCGACGGATGCGTCGCATAGTCCATGTCGATCGAATAGCCGAGCTGCTTCAGGCCGCGGGCGTGGAAGCCATCGGCGCCACGATAGCCCTCAAGCAGATCCTGCACGTCATCGACCGTGTCGTTGATGCCATCGCCATCGCGATCCTTGGTTTCCTCCGCCGTGCCCACCGCAAACCACATCTTCAGGCCGACGCGCTTGCCGCCACGG
>DAHUXL010000041.1 GCA_027307195.1 Rhodanobacter sp.
TTGCCCAGATGCTGCGGGTAGCATTGGTTGAACACATGGCGAAGCGCGATGTCGCTGTCCTCGCTCTTGATTTCGTTGACCCGGCGCAGGATGGCGCGGAACACCTTGTAGCGGCCGAAACCCTCGCGTTCCCGATATAGCCGGTAATGCTGGTAGAAGTGCTTGTAATGGCGGACTTCGTCGCTCTTGATATGGTTGGTCAGCAGCTTCAGCACCGGCTCGTCGGTGATCTCGTTGAGCGCGCGATACAGGCTGGCCGTGCCGGTTTCCACCACGCAGCGGGCGGCCAGTTCCAGGCCACGGCAGGGCTCCAGCTGTTCGGCCGTGCACACTGCACCGTACTCGTTCCAGAACGCCTGGAAACCCTTGTCCCAGTCGAATTCCGGCCAGACCTTCCTGACGTAGGCGGCCAGCGCACGGCCATGCTGCAGCTCCTCGTGTTCCCAGTGCTGGCTGAGCCAGGTCTGCAGTTCCTGGTCGCCGGCGAAGTGGTCGATCAGGTTCTGCGTGTACAGGTCCGAACCGCTCTCGACGAACGACGAACTGCACAGCAGGAAGAACAGATCCTCGTTGTGGCGCACGCGCGCGACCTCGATGCGGTCGAGATCGAGGCTTTCCAGGGTCCAGGGCAGGGCAGTGGAATAACTCAAACGGATTTCCCGTGCGGCAACGCATGATCGAGAGCCGGCATGGCTGACGTTTTCATGACGAAGTGATGACACAGGATACGGCCTGAGCACGCCATCGGATTAACGCGGCCCGACTTGCGGTTCAGTGATCCCGGTTACGGCGGCGTTTCAGCGCACCACGGTGACCGGCACGTGGGCGCGTGCCAGCACGTTGCCGGAGACCGAGCCAAGCAGCCAGCGCGCCAGCGCGCCGCGTTCGGTGTGGCCGATCACGATGTGATCCACCGCGTGCTGATCGATCTGGCTCAGCAGCACATCGCCGGGACTGCCGTGGGTCAACTCGACATCGACCAGGGTGGCAGCATCGGGCACGATCGACGTCAGCTCGTCGAGCAGTTCCTGCACGCGCTGAGTGCCGGAGTCGGCCATCATCAGGGCGCACGCGTCGGCACCGCCTTCGGTGACCTGCAGTACCGAAACCACGCGCACCCGGCCATGGCTGCAGCGGGCCAGGTCGATGGCGAACTGGAACGCGCGGCGCGAGGCATCGGAGCCGTCGTAACCGACCAGTGAATACTTGACCATGGTTCTCCTTTGCTGCGATCCGGCATCAAGACCACGCCGAAGTCTAGGCAGGGTTTCAGCCATGCCACAACCCTCCGGCATGGCTTGGTGCCGGACAACCCCAGTCTGCGCGGCTGCTTGTTAGCGAAGCATCAAGCCGGGAAATCTGAACGGCCAGTCATGCGTCTGCACATCGTTGTCACGCTGTCATGCACACGATTCCACCACCACGCAGCGGGTCGCCGATCTTCGGATGGCATCCCGACCCTGCGCCGGCAAAGAATCCGATCCCGCACAACCCAAGGAGATGACAATGATCAAGCGTACTTTTGGAATGGCTGCCCTGGTAATGGCCTGCGCGGGTGCAATGACCGTGCTGCCGACGAGCAACGCACAGGCCGCCGAGGCCTCGGTGAAATGCGATCTCGTATACAACCTGTCCGGCTGGTCGCTGATCTACAAGCATGCCGAAGGCCATGGCACGATCACTTGTGACAACGGCCAGCGCGCCAACGTCAAGATCACCGTGGTCGGTGGCGGCCTTACCGCCGGCAAGTACCACATCGACAATGGCAAGGGCGAGATAAGCAAGGTGCATGGCATCGCCGACGTGTACGGCGACTACGCGCAGGCCGGCGCCGAGGCCGGTGTGGTCAAGAGCGGTAGCGCGCAGGTGCTGACCAAGGGCACCACCTCGCTGGCGCTGTCCGGTACCGGCGAAGGCGTCAACTTGGGCGTCTCGGTGGGCAAGTTCACCATCAGCCCGCGTTGATCGCGACAGGTTGTTAGTTTGTCCCGAAGGGCGCCGCATGGCGCCCTTCGCTTTTTTGAGCGCGTAAACTGCGACAGGTATTTACTCTTTGGTTTCTTTCCTGTCGGAGCCGTCGTCATGCATCGTTTTTCCCATGGACTCGTGTTGACCCTGCCATGTGCACTGATTGTGCCGATGAACGGGATGGTCACCTTGAAGGCGCTGCCCTGATGACGTCGATGGCACGCACCGGCACGACGCCGTCGCGGCGGTTTTCTATATGGATGATCGGTGTGTGGATCGTGTTGCTGTTCGCGGCGATGGGCGCGGTGCAATACCTGCAGCATGCCGAATACGCCTATCTGCTGGCGGCATTGCTGATCTTCGTGGTGTGCGCCGGCTGCATCCTGCGGCTGGCGTGGGCACGGCCGACGATGCAGTCGCTCGCCGTACTGCTGGCGCTGTGGGCGCTGGTCAGCGGCGTACTGATGCTGCGGCAATGGGGTGATTTCGAAGCCGCCCGGCAGCATGCACTTGCCATGCAGCCACAGCTGGCCGAGGTCGCGCTGTGGATGGTCGCGCGGGCACAGCGAACCTGGCAGGTCGGGCTGGCCCTCAAGACGATCGCGATACCGCTGTTGCTGTGGCAGGCCTGGCAACTGGGCCGGCCGGGGGTACGCGCGCAGTTCAAGCGCCGGCGCTAGACTGCGCGACAGGCTCACAGGGGGGGACACGGATGAAACGCTTTTTAATGGGGTTGCTCTGCTTATTGCTGTCAGCCGCGGCGCTGGCTGCCGGTCCCAGCGAGGTCAGCAAGCGGGTGCAGGCCAGCATGCTGCTCACCGGAAAGATCGTAGTGGCGCCGGATGGCAGCGTACGCAGTTATGCCATCGACCAACCCGAAAAATTGCCGCCAGCGGTGAACGGCTTGATCGCGAACAACGTGCCCAGGTGGAAATTCGAGCCTACGCTGCTGGATGGCAAACCGGTAGCCGCGGAGGCAAAAATGAGTTTCCGCGTCGTGGTCAAGCCTGTTGGCACCGGTAATTTCTCAATCAGTATCAGTGGTGCCGAGTTCGGCCAGGGCAACCCGGGTGAAAGCATCAGCTTCAAGGACAGAGTCAAGCCGGTTTACCCACCCGAGGCGGCCCATGCTCGTATCTCGGGAACGGTCTACCTGCTCTTGCGTGTAGGACGACACGGTCAGGTCGCAGATGCGGTGGCTGAGCAGGTCAACATGACCGTGCTGGGCAGCGATGCCGAACTGGAAAGGTGGCGACAGCTTCTTGCCAAGTCAGCCCTGCGCGCGGCCAGGCAATGGACCTTCAACCCGCCAACCTCGGGGAAAGGGGTTGATGCCGAGTACTGGCTGGCCCGTGTGCCGGTCAATTTCAGCATGCGTATCGACGGCATGCTGCAGGGCAAGAGTTACGGCCAGTGGCAGGCGTACGTACCGGGTCCGCGTCAGCCGGTACCTTGGTTCGACGACAAGCAGATGGCTTCGACCAGTGCGGACGCTCTTCCCGATGGTGATATTCAGCAGGTTGATCAAGGCCTGCGTTTGACGTCTCCACTCAACGGCACCTGATCTGCCCCGGTGGTCGCCGAAACGCCCCGCCTTGCGGGGCGTTTTCATGTGGCGGGCCACCGCATTCAGCATGGGTTGGCACGTCGCCGGGTATCGCTTGATGCAATGTTCCCCGGAATCCAGCCATGCGCTTACCCCGCCTGTTTGTCGCCCTGTTGCTTCTATCACCTGTGCTGTCTGTGCACGCCCAGGATCTGGCGGCGACCTGCCATGCCAGCAGCAGCTACGACGTCACCCTGAAAACCGACAGCCTGCTGTTCGACCGGGCGGCGCCGGCGCCGTTTCATGTCGAGCTGCAGCACGGGGCGCTGCGTACCGATGGCGCGGTGATACGCCTGAATGCAGAAGACCAGGATCGGCTGGCGCTGTTCGAACGCGAACTGCGCGCGCTGGCACCGCGGGTGCGCACGCTGGCGCAGAACGGGGTGGACATGGCGGTACAGGGCATGCGAGTCGAGGCCGATGGCATGGGTCTGGGTGCCGATACCCGCGCGGAATTCGATCGCAGGCTGAGCGTCCACGCCAGCGAGCTCAAGCGGCGCATCGAGGTCAGTCGCAGCACCCATGACTGGCAGGGTGATGCCGCCGATCAGGCCATGAACCAGATCGGCGCCGATCTGCTGCCCTTGCTGGCGGCGGATCTGGGTCAGCAGGCGATCAATGCCGCGCTGGGCGGCGACATGGATACCGCGGCCACTCTGCGCGATCGCGCGGCGGATCTTGCCACCGAGCTGCAGCCACGCATGCAGCGGCGCATGCAGGCCCTGCGCCCACAGATCGCGGCGTTGTGTCCGTCGATCCAGCGGCTTGCCGAGTTGCAGCAAGGCGTGCGTGGCAGCAACGGCCAGCTGTTGAATCTGCTGCAGCTGGGACAATGAGTGGGGCCGGTCCAGGCGTGTCCCACCGCCAGCTGACTGCCGACCGGTGAATCGGCTCAGGTTAATCTCCCGCTAAGTGGGCAGGCGCGACGATAACGCCTTGTTCCACTGAGTTATCCGGCAGGAGCGGCCATGTCGCCGTACGTTGCGCCATCCACCTGCAATGCCCTGATTCGGCGCAGTATCGACCTGCGCCGGCTGTATCGGCATGCCGCGACGGTCTGCGAGCCTGGCATGCGCGTGGTGTTGAATGAGAACGCGCAGACGCTGGATCTGCTGATCGCCGACATGCAGGCGCAGCTGCGCGCCAGTGATGGCAAGCCGAGCGAACACGGCACCTGGCGCGGCGCCGCCCACCGGCATCTGGCCGGCTGGCTGGTGCATGCCGCGAGTCGGCGTGACAGCGCCTGGATTCGTGCGCTGGCCCATCATGAAAGCGCGCTGCTGCATGCATTCGAGCAGGCGATTGCCGATGCGCCGCCAGAATCGGCGCTGGCCTTGCGTCGGCAGTTGCCGCGTCTGCATGGGATCCATCTGGACATGCACAGCCTGGCTGGCACCGCGCGCTAGCAGGAGCTGTTGATGCCCGCTGTCGCACATGACGTGCTGGATTTCTGGTTTGCCGAAACGAACGCCGCGCACTGGTTTGTTGCCGATTCGGCGTTCGATGCACAGATACGCGAGCGTTTCCGCAGCGCGATGGACGCTGCTGCGGATGGGCAGCTGGATCGCTGGGCAGTCAATCCGCCGGGGTGGCTGGCGCTCTTGATCCTGCTCGACCAGTTTCCGCGCAACCTTTATCGCGGTGATTCACGTGCATGGGCCCAGGACGCCAGCGCACAGCGTGTCGCTTTGTCGGGCATTGCCCGTGGTGATGACCGGCAGCTGCTGCCACTGCAGCGCGTATTCGCCTACCTGCCGCTGGAGCATGCCGAAGACATGGCCTTGCAGCGACAATCAGTGGCACTGTACGAGGCGCTTTGCGCGGAAGTGCCGCTGCCACAGCGTCAACGCTTCGAGGAATTTCTCGATTATGCTCGGCGACATCGCGACGTGATCGCGCGCTTCGGCCGTTTTCCGCACCGCAACGCCGTGCTCGGTCGAGCCAGTACCTCGGAAGAGATGATCCATCTGGCCCGCACGGGTTCCGGCTTCTGAATGACGAAGGAGAACGACATGCGCCGTCTGTTGCTGGTTGCGCTGCTGGCCCTCAGCCTGAACGTCGTTGCGAGCGACACCTTGCGTGTCGGTCAGCAGGTACTCACAGTGGGCGATACCGCCGTGCACGCGATCGACCTGCTGGGCACGCCCGTCTACAAGGAGCCGTTAGAGAACGTGTTTGGCGCGTATCAGGGCGAGCGCTGGCAATACAGTCGCGACCAGGGCCATGTCGTCGTGGTGACGATCGTCGCCGGCAAGGTTGCTGCGATCGAGGATCACATCGAGGAACATCACGGCTGAGTCGATACCGGCGCAGCGGAAGGGATTTCCGGATTTCACCAAACCAGGGAGCAGGTCATGCGTATTCGTCTCATCGTCGCCTTGTTCGTGTTCAGTGCTGCCGTGCAGGCCTCCAGCACCTTGCGCGTGGGCAGTCAGGTGCTCACCGCCGGCGACAGCCGCGAGCGTGTCACCGAGTTGCTGGGCAAGCCGTCGTCGAAATCGCACAAGCGCAGCACGCGCAGTCGCAGCAGCCGGAGTGGCGGTCGCGGCGGTGTTCGCGTTTTGAACAACGACAAGAGCGGCGAACAGTGGCGTTACCGCCGCGATGGCCATGTCACCGTGGTGACGATTGTCGACGGCCGGGTCAGCGATATCGAGGACGAGCGGCTCTGACCGCAAGCTTCGGACAGTGCCGCCGCACGAGGTCGCACGGGTGCAGGCCGTGCCCTCGACATCGCCGAAGCTCGGCTGACCCTACTGCAGCGTCACCGCACGTCGATTGTCGCTCGAGACCTTGTCGATCAATTCATTGTACGGATCGATGCCGGCCAGCGCCGGGAGGCTGTCGACGGTCACGGTGAGCGTGCTGTCACCGTCTGGCAGCAGACGCTTTTCCAGATACAGCGGTTTGCCGTCCTTGCCGGCGCCCGTCGAGGCGGCGAACACGCCGATGTCGATCGGGATGTCCGGCTGCGCCGCAGCTTCCTTGCCGGTGCCGTCGACGTAGACCTTGCTGGCGTGCACATTCATGGTGACTTCGTACTTGCCGTTCGGCAGCTTCTTCGCGGTAGCGTCAGTGATGCGGTTGTCGAACAGGGTGATCTTCCAGAAGAAGTCGTCGAGCAGGCCCTTCCATTTCGGATCGACGGCTTTCGCCAGCGCGTCCATGAACTCCTGCGAGGTGGTGTACGGCGGTTGCTGGAAGCCCTTGTCGAGCAGGAACTGCTTGAGCATCGCGTTCAGCCTGTCCTCGCCGATGTAATCCTGCAGCGCGTAGAACACCAGCGAGCCTTTCCTGTAATGGATGTATGACTGGTCCTCCACCTTCGCCAACGGTTCCTCGGCCAGCCTCTCGGTGGCGCGTCCCGTCAGATAGCCGTCCAGTTCGTATTTCAGGAACCTGTGCATCTGGTCGGCGCCGTACTTGTGCTTCATCACCATCAGCGCGGAATACTGCGACAGCGATTCGCTGAGCATGGTCGAGCCTTGCATGTTCGCGCCGATCACCCGGTGCGCCCACCACTGGTGCGCCACTTCATGCGCAGTGACGTAGTAGGGGTAGTCGATCCTGGACGGATCGCGCAGGTCGGCGATGAAGCCGATCGATTCGGAGAACGGGATGGTGTTGGCGAACGACTGCGCGATGCTGGTGTAATTCGGGAACTCGAGGATGCGCAACTGATGGAACTGGTACGGCGTGTAGTTCGCGTCGTAGTAGTCCAGCGCATCCTTGCTGCCCTGGATCATCCGCTCCACATTCCAGGCATGGGCCGGGTTGTAGTACACCGAAATATCGACGCCTTTCCACTGCTCGTGCTTCACGGCATAGCGCGCCGAGAGGTACGAGAAGAACGGCAGCATCGGCTGATCCATCGTGTAATGGAAATAGTGCCGGCCGTTCGCCGTCCATTCCTTCTGCAGATAGCCCGGCGCCACCGCAATCTGGTCGGCGGCGGTCGAAACGGTGGTGTCGAAGCTGATCCAGTCCGCGTTGTTGCTGATGTAGGTATTCGCGCGCGCCTTCTCGTCGCCGAGCTTCGGCATCCGCGGAACGTCGGCACTGAGGCCGTACTTGCGGCGGTCGTTGCGGTCGGTGATCTGCGCCTGAGCCTGGTAGCCGAACTGCGGCATCACGGTGTTGTTGAAGAACGTGCCGTTGTAGGCAAGGAAGCCGCCATCCGGGCTGTTGGTGAAGCCCTTCGGCGCGTATTCCAGGGTGAACGCGAAATCCATCGACGCACCCGGTGCCAGCGGCGTCTTCAGCCGGTAGATGGTGTAGCCGAGCTCCTTGTCCGCGCTGACCGTGTCGTGCGGCGCGAACGCCAGCGACTTCAGCGTGAAGCCGTCGGTGTAGTTCACATGCAGTTCGCCGATCGGTACGGTGGTCTTGTTGACCAGCGTGTAGTGGCCACGGATATCCAGCCTGCGCTCGTACGGATGGATGTCGACATCCGCCTTCACCGCCGTGATGCGTGGCTGCGGAAGATCCTTGTACTTCGCGTATTTCTTTTCGTAATCGGCGTGCTGTTTCGTCTGTGTGGCGCTGCTCTGGTAGTGGTTGAGCACATTGGTGTTGTAGTAGATCCAGCTGCCGCTGCCGATGAAGGCCAGCAGGCCGAGCGCCAGTGTGATCTTCGCCGGTGCGTGCAGGCGCGCGCGCGCTTCGCGCAGCCGGTCATGCCAGGCATGGTCGGTGCCGCGCACCCAGAACAGCGCGGCCAACACCAGCAGCACGACGGCGCAGCTGGCCCAGTAGAAGTCGAACCATAGCGCGCCCTTCAGGAAATGCCCGAAGCCGTTCATGTCCGAATACGGCACTTCGGGCGCACTGCCGAAGTTGTACAGATTCTGTTCCCAGTGCAGCAGGTCGAAACCGATCCTGCTCAGCAGCAGCCATACGATGGTCAGCAGGTAACCGAGGAACTTGTTGTTCGACAGTACCTGCAGGAACAACGCCAGCACCGCCAGCAGCACGAACGGGATCGCATCCAGTGCCAGCGTCGCCAGATACAGGTCCGGCTCCAGATGGGTATAGCCATGCGCGATCTGCCAACCGACGCCGACCAGCGAGCCGATCGACAGGAACACCACGATCACCGCCAGCAGGGCGCCGAATTTCGCCGCCAGCGGAATCCAGTCCGGCAGCGGGAACGCGTCGGTGACTTCGGCCGAACGCTGACTGCGCTCACGCCATACCAGTTCGCCGGCGTAGAACGTGACGATGATGTACAGCAGCCAGCGGAACGTGACCTGCAGGATCTCGAGGACCTGATGAGTGACCGGCCAGGTGGCGGTGCCGTAGATCTTTCCGGACAGCGCCAGGGTAAAGATCAGGTTGACCAGTCCAAACACCAGCATGATCAGGAACGGCACGCCCCACAGCACGCCGGCAGTATCGAACGTCCATTGCTTGCGCAGTTGCAGCAGGTGCGCGCGCAGATCGTTGCCGATACATACTTTCGGCAGCGTCAGTGCCGCCGCCTGTGGCCGCAGGATCGGTGGCTCGGCACGCGGCTTCCTGTGCCCCGGCAGTCGCAGGCCGTCGCGGTTTGTGCGGAACAGGGCGAACGCCGCGCCGAACAGCAGCAGGCTCACGGCCGACCACAGCAGCCGGTTGAACAACAGGACGCCGCTCAAGGCCGGCAATTGGTGATTGAGCTGATCGGCCGACCAGTAGCGGGTGACGATGGCCAGCGTGCGCGCGCCGAATGGATCGAACAGTGCCGCGAGGAAGTGATTGTTGACGTCCTGGGTGAGCAGGCTGGTAATCGATTGCAGCACCAGGTACGCGATCACGCCGATGTAGGTGGCCAGCAGCGAACGCGTGACGGTGGCCAGCAGGAACAACAGTGCAGCGACGAACAGCATGTCCGGCAACACCATGGTGCCGAAACTCCAGACATAGGCATGCCAGTCGAACGGGCCAAGTCGCGCCGAGTCGACCCAAGGCATCAGTCCGCCGAGCGCAATGCCCAGCGCGCAGATAAGCATGATCGCCAATATCGCCAGATAGGCCGCCGCAAAGCGGCCGCCCAGGTAGGCGACTTTGCTCATCGGCGTGGTGAAGAGCAGCTCGGCGGTGCGCTGCTCGAAATCACGCAGCGCAGCGGTGGCGATGAAGACGGCCACCAGGAACAGGCTGAGCCGGCTGAAGATGGTCAGCAGTTGCACGACCACCATAGGTGCATTGCGCAACACGTTGCCACTGGCGCCACCGATCACGACGGCATCGGTGCTTGCCACGGTGAGCGCGATGGCGCCGAACGCCAGGGCGATGATCCAGAACAACGGTGCACGGACCTGCTGGCGCCATTCAAAACGAAGTATTTCGAAAAACATGCGGTCCCTTTCCTGCGTCGAAGTCGTGGTAGCCGAGGTGAGTCGCCTCAGGCCGCCTTGGCGGTGGCTTGCTCGCGCAGCTGGCCGAAATAGACGTCTTCCAGGTCGGGGGAAACAGCTTCGAAGCCGGCTTCCGGCAAATGGTCGGACAGCACATGCAGCTGCGTTCGACCGCCGGTGAGGCGGGTGGACAGGATGTTCATGCGGGCGCGGTAGCCGTCCAGCTCGGCCTTGTCGATCGTGCGGCGCCACACCCGGCCCTCCAGCGAGCGGATCGCCTCGATCGGTTCGCCGCTCAGCAACACCTGGCCCTGGCCGATGATCGCCATGTGCGAGCACAGGTCGGTGACGTCTTCCACGATATGCGTGGACAGGATCACCACGACGCGCTCGCCGATCTCGGCCAATAGGTTGAGGAAGCGGTTGCGCTCTTCCGGATCGAGGCCGGCGGTGGGTTCGTCGACGATCACCAGGCGCGGATCGCCGATCAGCGCCTGGGCAATGCCGAAGCGCTGGCGCATGCCTCCAGAGTAGGTGCCGAGCTTGCGCTTGCGCACATCCCACAGGTTCACCTGGCGCAGCAGCGACTCGACCAGTTCGCGCCGTTCGCTTTTCACGGTGACGCCCTTGAGCACGGCGAAGTGATCCAGCATCGCGTCGGCCGAAACCTTCGAATACACGCCGAACTCCTGCGGCAGGTAGCCGAGCAGGCGGCGGGTGGCCTGCTTGTCGGCCATCAGGTCCATCTCGTCCAGCTTGATCGTGCCGGCGTCGGGATCCTGCAGCGTGGCGATCGTGCGCATCAGCGACGACTTGCCGGCACCGTTCGGGCCGAGCAGGCCGAACATGCCGTTGGGGATGTCCAGCGAGACGCCGCGCAATGCCTTTACGCCGTTGGCGTAGGTTTTCGACAGATCGCGAATCGTCAGCATGCTTGCTTCCTGTGCCGTGTGCGGCGTGGTCTTGAAAATCAGGTTACGGCATGGGTCGGGGCTGTGCGTGCGCTCAAGGTCATGCATACGCGCGCGCATGGTTGGCGTCGAATCGTGGAAATTGCCCGGCTTGGGCATACGGATCGGGCCTGCCTTCGTTATGATTGAAGCCTTGTCCGCGACCGCCATCCCCGAGCGGTACGCCATCGCCACCGCAGGAGTCCCCATGGCCGATCTCAAAGAAGCCCGCGTTCCCGATATCGGCCACGCTGACGTCCCCGTCATCGAAGTGCTGGTCAAGGTCGGCGACCGGGTCGAGAAAGAACAGAGCCTGATCACGCTGGAGTCGGACAAGGCCACCATGGAAGTGCCCGCACCGTTCGCCGGCACGGTGAAGGAATTGAAGCTGAAGGTCGGTGACGAGGTGTCCGAGGGCGCTGTGATCGCCTTGATCGAAGCCGACGATGCGGCTGTCGCGCCGGCCCCCAAGGCCGAAGAGGCGTCGAAGCCGGTGCCCGCATCCGTGCCTGCGGCGCCGGCTGCACCGAAGGTCGAAGAGAAGCCCGCACCGATCGCCGGCCAGGGCGTGCAGCCGGGCAACGCACCGGAAGGCGATGTGCCGCCGACCGCGCGACCGCCGCTCGACGCCAGCATCGTGATGCCGGGCGATGCACCCTACGCCAGCCCGGCGATCCGCGCGTTTGCGCGCGAGCTGGGCGTGGACATCCAGCAGGTGAAGGGCAGCGGCCGCGGCGGCCGCATCCAGCGCGAGGACGTCAGTGACTATGTGAAGCACGCGCTTGCTTCTGGTGCGCGTCCGGCCGGTGGTACCTCCGCCTCGCTCGGCGGCCTCAATCTGCTGCCGTGGCCGAAGGTCGACTTCGCCAAGTTCGGCGAAATCGAGGAGAAGCCGCTGTCGCGCATCCAGAAGATTTCCGGTGCCAACCTCGCGCGCAACTGGGCGATGATCCCGCACGTCACCCAGCACGACGACGCCGATATCACGGAGCTCGAGGCGTTCCGCAAAAAACTCGGCGAAGAGAACAAGGATCTGAAAGTCAGCCCGCTGGTATTCCAGATCAAGGCGGTGGTCGCTGCGCTGAAGGCGTTCCCGCAGTTCAACGCCTCGCTCGACGAGTCGGGCGAGAAGCTGATCCTGAAAAAATATTTCCACATCGGCATCGCCGTAGATACGCCGGACGGCCTGGTGGTGCCAGTACTGCGCGACTGCGACAGGAAAGGCCTGCTCGATCTGGCGCGCGAGCTGGGCGAGATCTCGAAGAAGGCGCGCGACAAGAAACTCGGCCCGGCGGAAATGAGCGGCGGCTGCTTCTCGATCAGTTCGCTGGGGGGTATCGGTGGCACCTATTTCACGCCGATCGTCAACGCCCCGGAAGTGGCGATCCTCGGCGTCTCCAAGGCCGCGATGAAGCCGGTGTGGAACGGCAAGGAATTCGCACCGCGCCTGATCCTGCCATTGTCGCTCTCATACGACCACCGGGTGATCGACGGCGCCCTCGCCGCGCGCTTCGCCAGCTTCCTCGCCACCCAGCTCGGCGACATCCGCCGGCTGCTGCTCTGACGGAGGCGATGACGATGGCAAACACGATCGAGATCAAGGTTCCCGACATCGGCGGCCATGGCGGCGTGCCGGTGATCGAAGTGCTGGTGAAAGCCGGCGACACCGTGGCGAAGGAACAAAGCCTGATCACGCTGGAATCGGACAAGGCAACCATGGAGATTCCTTCCAGCGCCGCCGGCGTGATCAAGGAATTGAAGCTCAAGGTGGGCGACGAGGTTTCCGAAGGCGCGGTGATTGCCGTGCTGGAAGTCGCTGGCGATGCTGCCGCGCCCAAGGTCGAGGCAACACAAGCGGAGGCACCCAAGGCGGCTGCTCCGGCAGCGACACCGGCAACGAACGCGCCGGCCGCTGCGCCTGCTCCGCAGGCCGCAGGCGCATCCGGTCGCAAGGCCGACATCGAATGCAAGCTGGTCGTGCTCGGCTCCGGCCCGGGCGGCTACTCGGCCGCGTTCCGCGCTGCCGATCTCGGCGTCGACACCGTGCTGGTGGAACGCTATGCCACGCTCGGCGGCGTCTGTCTCAATGTGGGCTGCATTCCGTCCAAGGCGCTGCTGCATGCGGCCGCGGTGATCGACGAGGCCGCCTCGATGGCCGCGCACGGCGTCAGCTTCGGCGCGCCGAAGATCGACATCGACAAGCTGCGCGGTTTCAAGAGCAAGGTGGTCGGCCAGCTCACCGGCGGCCTGACTTCGATGGCGAAGCAACGCAAAGTGCGCACGCTCGAAGGTAACGGCAATTTTGTCTCGCCAAATGAAATGGAAGTCCAGACGAAAGATGGCGTGAAGCTGGTCCGCTTCGAGTACGCGATCATTGCCGCCGGTTCGCAGTCGGTGAAGCTGCCCTCGTTCCCATGGGACGACGAACGCATCGTCGACTCCACCGGTGCGCTGGAACTGAAGGACGTGCCGAAGAAGCTGCTGGTCGTCGGCGGCGGCATCATTGGTCTGGAAATGGCCACCGTGTATTCCGCGCTGGGCAGCGAAGTGACCGTGGTCGAGTTCATGGACCAGCTCATCCCCGGCGCCGATGCCGACCTGATCAAGCCGCTGGCCAAGCGGCTCGGTGGCAAGCTCAAGGGCGTGCACCTGAAGACCAAGGTGGTCGAGGCGAAGGCGACGGCGAAGGGCATCGAAGTCAGCTACGAAGGCGACAGCATCCCCGAAACCACCTTGTTCGATCGCGTGCTGGTATCGGTGGGTCGTTCGCCGAACGGCGGCAAGATTAGCGCCGACAAGGCTGGCGTCGCGGTGACCGATCGCGGCTTCATCAACGTCGACTCGCAGATGCGCACCAACGTGCCGCATATCTTCGCGATCGGTGATCTCGTGGGTCAGCCGATGCTGGCGCACAAGGCCACCCATGAGGCGAAGGTCGCCGCGGAAGTCGTTGCCGGACAGAAGAGCCACTTCGATGCGCGGGTGATTCCGTCGGTGGCCTACACCGATCCGGAAATCGCCTGGGTCGGCGTGACCGAGCGCGAGGCGAAGGAAAAGGGTCTGAAGATCGGCGTGGGCAAGTTCCCGTGGGCGGCCAGCGGCCGCGCGATCGGTATCGACCGCACCGAGGGTTTCACCAAGCTGATCTTCGACGAGGCCACCCATCGCATCGTCGGCGGCGGCATCGTCGGCGTGCATGCCGGTGAGCTGATTTCCGAAGTCGCGCTGGCGATCGAGATGGGCAGCGAGGCGGCCGACATCGGCCTCACCATCCATCCGCATCCGACCCTGAGCGAATCGATCGGCATGGCGGCCGAGGTGTACGAAGGCACGATCACTGATCTGTACCTGCCGAAAAAGAAATAAACGGCGCGAGAGGGACCAAGAAAAAAAGCCCAGACCTGGTCCGGGCCTTTTGTTTCCAATCCTCTGGATGATGCGGGTGCGCGTGAAGCTCAGCTACTGCTGCTGCCCGTCCTCTTCAGCGACACCTGCTTCAACTGTGACTCGACCTGCTGCAAATGCGACTGGGTTTCGCTCGAGGTGATGATCATCTGGCGCAGCACGGACAGGAACTCGATCGGGTCGACCTCACGTCCCAGATCGATTCGCGTGCGCAGTGTCGCCATCCGCGGTGCATCGAGAAACAGCGTGCTGTCCTGGGCCACCCAGTTCGCCGCATCGCGCTGCTTGCTGTAGGCGGCCGAATATTCGCTCAGGGCAGCATGGTTCATCCAGGTGGCGGACTGGTTGGCCACCGCGACGTCCCACGCCTGGTTGGCGAAAATCGGCCAGTCGAGGCTTAGGCTGAACTCGTTCTTGAGCGCCTGGATATGCTGGTTGATCGCGGCGTCGGGCTTGCCGTCGCGCACGTCCTTCGCGATGGCGTCGTCGAGCTGGTGCAGCGAGACAAGGCTCTGCCGGTTCTTTTGATACGAGTCGTGCACGCCGTCCAGGTTTGCCTGCAGTTCTGCCTCGATCTGCTGGCTGGCCAGCGCGGCGGCATGCGTGTGATGGGCATGCTCGATCCATGCTTCCAAACCCAGTGCGGTAAGGATGCTGAGCACGATCATCAGATAGTGCTTGGCGAAATCCTTGAAACCGCGCATGGGCAGTTTCGGTATTTCGAAATGCATGGAGTCGCTCCTGGCAGTGGATCCGCGAACGCGGAGCTTAGCCGATCCGGATTCTTGCAAGGCCGCGGGCGGCTTGACCGGGCCGTCACGTCGATCCGGCTATTCCTGTGCGTCATCGAGACGGAGAAAACCCATGAACAAATCATTGATTCTGATGGCCTCGCTGGCCTTGGCCGTGCCTGCGCTCTCCACGACGTCGGCGCAGGCGCAGGGACGTCATCACCGCGTGGTTTGCGAGAACGTGCGGGTCAAGCACGTCGGCTCGAAGGATAATCACCGCATCATCGGTACCGGCATTGGCGCGGTCGCGGGTGGCCTGCTGGGCCATCAGGTCGGCGGCGGCAAGGGCAAGACGCTGGCCACGGTAGGCGGTGCCGTAGCCGGCGGTTATGTCGGCAACCGCGTGCAGAAAAACGCGCAGGACAAGAAGACCTATTACACGACCGAACGCCGTTGCCACGACGTCTACGACTGATCGATCGGCCGAGCATGCCCTCGATGCATGGATGACGCAGCCGGTTCGCCGTACGCTGCGTCATTCCTCATGCCGATGAATCCAGGCCCTTACGATGACCTTGAAGATATGCCTCGCTGGCGCCACCGGCTGGGCCGGCTCCGAACTGGCCCGTGGCATCGCCGCTGCCGCTGATCTCAGCCTGGTTGCCGCGGTGGCACGGCGACATGCCGGGCAGAAGCTCGGCGATGTGCTGGGCGGGAGCCGGCTCGATGCCCCGATCCTTGCCAGCGCCGCCGAAGCGCTGGCGCAGCCTTGCGATGTTTTCGTCGAATACACCAAGCCGGACAGCGCGAAGGCAAACATCCTCGCCGCGCTGGAGCATGGCGCGCATGTGGTGGTGGGTACGTCGGGTCTCACCGACGCGGATTACGTGCAGATCGATGCGGTCGCGCGCGAGCGCCAGCGCGGTGTGCTGGCCTGCGGCAACTTCTCGTTGACTGCGGTGCTGCTGATCAAGTTTGCCGAGATGGCGGCGAAGCTCATCCCGCAATGGGAGATCATCGACTATGCCTCCGCCGGCAAACCGGATGCGCCCAGCGGCACCGTGCGCGAACTGGCCGGACGGCTGGGCAAGGTGCGCCAGCCGCGGCTGGAAGTGCCGCTGGAGCAGACCATCGGCCTGCGCGAGACGCGCGGTGGCACGCTGGCCGGCAGCCAAGTGCATGCGGTGCGTCTGCCGGGGTTCGTGATCGGCGTCGAGACGATCTTCGGCATGCCGGACCAGACGCTGACCCTGCGCCACAACGCAGGCAGCAGTGCGAAGCCTTATGTGGATGGCGCGCTGCTGGCGATCCGCAAGGTGTCCGGCCTGGTCGGCCTGCATCGCGGACTGGATGCGGTGCTGGAGCTATAGGCCGCCCGATCAACAATCAACTGTGTCTGCGTGGCTGCCATTGCCCCAGCAGCCAGGACACGCCGAGGCAGCCGGCAAGCGCCAGCAGCCAGCGACTGGCCGGAGCCTGTGGTGCGGGCAGGATCGCGCTGAAGGACGGCAGCCATGCGCTGCCGTAAATGACGGTGACGCCGGCGGCGGCAATCACCAGCGTGACGACGAGCGCGATCATCAGCACGACTTCGATACGCGGGGCGGCCTTGGGCGAGACAGCCACGCGGGCGGCCAGCTGCTGCGCGAAATCGGCCGGCAAGCCATCCGGCAGCGGTTCGCGCAAGGCGCGCGCAAGCAGGCGATAGCGCCGACTGCGCGCATCGTCGCCGGCGGGATCGAGATGCAGGCGTTCGCGCCGCATCGCGCTTTCCTGCACCAACCATTCGCGTTCGCTGGCTGCGTCGTCGAAGGGAGGGATGTCGTCGTCGATGTGCTGATTCATGCTGCAACTCCTGTCCGCGTTTCGAGCTCGCCGCGCAGGCGCAGTCGTGAGCGGAACAAGTGGCTCTTGATGGTACCGCTGGCCAGCCCGGTGATCCGGGCGATTTCCGGGATCGAGGTTTCTTCGAGGTAATACAGCGTCAGCAGGGTGCGTTGCAACGGCGGAAGCGATTCGATCGCCGCATGCAGGTGCTGCGCCGTCTCCTCGTCCGCGCAGGCTGCTTCCAGATCGAAGCCATCGCCGATGTTTTCCACCAAGGCGTAATCGTCACCATCGTCGCCGTGCTCGACCAGCGGGATGCGCTTGTGCTGCAGGTGGCGCAGCGCGATGGTGTAGGCCACGCGCCCGATCCACGATTTCAGCGCGCTCTCGTAACGGTACTGATGCAGGCACTGGTGCACACGCAGGAACGTGTCCTGGCACAGCTCGCGCGCGTCCTCGGGGTTGCGCACCATGCGCTGAATGATGTGCCAGCACAACCCCTGATATTCGCGAATCAGGCGCTCGAACGCGCCCGGCCGATTGGCCAGCACGGCGTCGACCAGTTCGCGGTCCGGGTTGCTGCGGATGTCATCCATGGGGCATGAGATACGCGCATCGTGACAACGGTTGCAAGCAGGTCGCTGCAACCGCTGCGGGGTTGGCCGTATCTCTGGTCCCGACAGTCAGTCATTCCGCCACCACGTCCAAGGAGCACCCCATGAATTTCGGCGACCTCATTCCGATCAGCCTGTTTATCTGCATTGCCTACTCGATCAAGGTCTGCGTCGACGCCATGGTGCGCCGGCACATGGTCAATGCCGGCGGTTCGGAAGAGCTGGTGAACTCGGTTCTGCGTGACGAAAACCTGCGCCGGCGCCACTCTTCCCTGCGTTGGGGCATCGTGCTGCTGTCGGTGGCGCTCGGCTTCGGGCTGATCCAGGGCTTCGGCTGGCAGGAAGTCACCCCCGGCCTGGTTGCGGTGCTGGCCGGTGCCACTGGCCTGGGCAACCTGGTGTTCTTCGCGATCTCGCGGCGGATCAGCTAAAGCTGGTTCAATAGCGGGCATCGCCGCCTCGTCGGCATGCCCGCGAAGCAACCGGTCGCATGAATGAGCAGCTGTTGTTCAACCTGGTGGATCTGGCCGGCACGTTCGCGTTCGCGATCAGCGGCGCGACGGCTGCACGGCGGTGCAACCTCGACCTGTTCGGGATTCTGGCGATCGCCTTCATCACCGCCTGCGGCGGCGGGATCGCGCGCGACCTGTGCATCGGCGCGATCCCACCGGCGGGGTTGGCGGACTGGCGCTATCTGTTCACCGCGATCGTGGCTGCGCTGCTCACCGTGGTCGCGTATCCGTGGGTGGAGCGGCTGACCTATCCGGTGCGGCTGTTCGATGCGATGGGGCTCGGTCTGTTCGCGGTGTACGGCGCGCACAAGGCGCTGCTGTTCGGCCACAACGCGGAGGTCGCGATCCTGCTCGGCATGATCACCGCGGTCGGCGGCGGCATGGCGCGCGATGTGCTGCTGACCCGCGTGTCGGTCGTGCTGCAGAAGGAGATCTATGCGCTGGCGGCGTTTGCCGGCGCCGCGCTGGCGGTGATCGGCGAGTATTACCGCTGGCCGGCGGTGTGGGCGACCTGGCTGCCGATCCTGTTCTGCTTCGGGCTGCGTTTCCTGTCACTGCATTATCACTGGAACCTGCCGCGCTTCGGTCGTGAGCGGGACGCGTGATCAGTTAGGCTGCGCGTATCGCCATCGAAGAAGCGCCATGACCATGCACGCCCACGGCACGTTCGAAGTGAAGATGATCCCGCAGCCGGCACAGGATGGCGTCGGTGATCCCGGTATCGGCCGGATGGCGCTGGACAAGCAGTTTCACGGCGATCTCGAGGCGACCGGCAAGGGCCAGATGCTGGCCGCCGGCACCGACGTGCCGGGGTCGGCCGGCTATGTCGCGCTGGAGCGGGTCAGCGGCACCTTGCATGGTCGCCACGG